>VGEJ01000001.1 GCA_016869335.1 Alphaproteobacteria bacterium
TGCGCCACTCGACCTCGCGGTGGAGGTGGCCGAGGAGCTCGGCCTGCCGGTGATGACCCACATCGACACCCCGCCGCCCTCGCGCCGCGAGGTGCTCGACCGCCTGCGTCCGGGCGACATCCTCACCCATTGCTTCCGCCCGTTCCCCAACGCCCCAATCGATCGCCGGCGGGCGCTCCGCACCGAGGTGCGGGAGGCGCGCGAGCGCGGCATCATCTTCGATATCGGGCACGGCAAGGGCAGCTTCGCCTTCCCCGTCGGCCGAGCCATGCTCGAGCAGGGATTCCTGCCCGACGTCATCTCGAGCGACGTGCACTCACTCAGCGCGCGCGGACCCGCCGTCGACCTCGCCGAGACGATGTCGAAGTTCACCTGCCTCGGCATGGGGCTGGTGGAGGTGATTGCGGCCGTCACCGCGGGTCCGGCCCGCGCGCTGCGCCGGCCCGACCTCGGCACGCTGCGGGTCGGCGCCGTCGGCGATGCCACCGTGTTCGAGCTGCGCGAGGGGCGCTTCACCTACGTCGATGCGCCGGGCGAGCACATGGTCGGAACGCACCGAATCGCGCCGCGCCTGATGGTGGTCGGCGGCCGCCTCTGGCACGAGGCGCCGGCCGCGCCATCCGCCTGACGGCCGACGGCGAATGACCCGGTTCGCCGGCAGGGTGGCGATTGTCACGGGCGCCGGCGCCGGCATCGGCCGTGCCATCGCACTCCGCTCGGCACGCTGGTCCCGTCGGCCGGGTCGGAGCCCCTGAGGACGTAGCTGCCGCGGTGGCATTCCTGGCCTCGGACGAGGCGAGTTTCATCTCAGGCGCCAATCTGTGCGTGGACGCCGGGTTGACCGCCGGCATGGCGCCGATGATTGAGGAGCTGACACTGGAACCCGGGTGACTCCGGCTGAGCCGGACCCGGCTTAGTTGGTGCCGTTGGCGGCCTTGTCGAGGTCGACGTAACCGCGCTCGATGGCGCGGCGGAGCGCTTCGAAGGCGCGCATGCCCTCGAGGTACGTCTTCCGCAGACTCCTCAACGACACCAGCGCCGCCTCGTCGGGCCAGTCCGGCCCGTAACCGCCCACGAAGAGCGCCAAAGCCGCATCGAGGTAGCCGGCGCGCAGCCGTGCCACGGCGACCGCGAACTCGAGGAACTTGTCGCGGTTCAATGTCGGGATGTGGGCGTGAATGATCTCGCGGTTGGCTACCCGGACGCCATTCTCGACATCCTCGAGGAACTGCTTGTGGGCGATGAGGTTCTGGTAGTCTTGGGTGTGCGGCATGACGCTCCTGCCAGGCTGCAGGGGCGAGCCTAGTGCGCTGCCGCTTAAGATCTGCTTTCGCAATCCCGCCAGCGCGGGGCGGGTACCCTCAATAGGTAGCCCGGCCCCCGGAGAGATCGAACACCGCGCCGGTCGAGAACGTGCAGTCCTCCGAGGCGAGCCACGCCACCAGGGCGCCCACTTCCTCGACCTTGCCGAAGCGGCCCATCGGGATCTTCGAAAGCATGTAGTCGATGTGAGCCTGCGTCATCTGCTTGAAGATATCGGTCTTGATGACCGCCGGGGTCACGCAGTTCACGCGAACCCCGCTACCGGCCAGTTCCTTGCCGAGCGATTTGGTGAGGCCGATGACGCCGGCCTTGGCCGCGCTGTAGGCGGGAGCGTTCGGGTTGCCTTCCTTGCCGGCGATCGAGGCGATGTTGACGATGCGGCCGTAGTCCTGGGCCAGCATGTGCGGCACCAGCGCCTTGCAGCAGATGAACACGCCGGTGAGATCGGTCGTGATCACGCGCGTCCAGTCGGCCAGGGAGTACTCCCATGTCTTCTGATTGGGACCGGAGATCCCGGCGTTGTTGACCAGCACGTCGGCCTTGCCGAACCGCGCGATGGTTGCATCGCGCCCCCGATCGACCGCCGCCTCATCGCTCACATCGACGGCCAGCGCCGCGACGCGGTTGCTGCCGCCGAGCGCCCCGACCGCTTGATCGAGGACGCTCGCGTCGGCATCCCAAACCATGACGTTCGCCTCCGAGGCGAGCAGGCGCTCGGCAATGGCGAGGCCGATGCCACGACCGCCCCCGGTCACGATGGCCGTGCGTCCCCTGAGGTCGTAGCGGTTCATGGTGTCCTCCGTGCGTGCGGCCGCGAGTGTTTCGGAAGCGCTCGGCGTTGGCAAGGTACGATCAGCGCGGCATGACTGGGTGACCGCTCGCGTCATGCTCGGGCGTGAGCGCTCGCAGGTCGGGCTCCAACCACTCCTGGCCGAGATAGTCGTCGCGCAGCACTGTGTCGAAGTTCAGGCCGCCGCAACCGCTCAACGTAATGAGGGCGCCCAGGGCTGCGAGACCTCGTAATGCGCGGCGCATGATCTGCCCGCCGTTGCCACGTCAATCTGCGACAGCAACAATAGCACTCGCTGGGCGCCCAACCGGAGGACCCGATGTCCGATGACCTTTCCTACACCCCGGCGACCGAGCTGGTCGCCGCCTATCGGTCGCGAAAGCTCTCGCCGGTGGAGGCCACCGCGGCGGCCCTGGCCCGGATCGAGAAACACAATCCGCGGCTCAACGCATTCTACCTCGTCGATGCCGAGGGCGCGCTTCGCACCGCGCGGGACTCGGAGGCGCGCTGGTTGCGCGCGGCGCCGCTGGGCCCGCTCGACGGGGTGCCGATGTCGATCAAGGACCATCAGCTGACCAAGGGGTGGCCGAGCCCGCGCGGCTCGCGCACCACCGACGCCACCGAGCAGTGGGTCGAGGACGGTCCGGCCGTGGCCCGCCTGCGCGAGTCAGGTGCGGTGTTCCTCGGCAAGACCACGATGCCGGAGTTCGGCTGGAAGGGCGTCAACGACAGCGTTCTGTTCGGCATCACCCGCAATCCCTGGAACCCCGACAAGACGCCGGGGGGATCGAGCGGCGGCGCTTCGGCGGCGGTCGCCGCCGGCATGGGACCGCTCGCGCTTGGCAGCGACGGTGGCGGCTCGATCCGCATCCCCTGCGCTTTCACCGGATTGGTCGGGCTCAAGGCGACGTACGGCCGCGTGCCGATGCACCCGCCCAGCCCCTACGGCACAATCTCCCATGTCGGACCGATGAGCCGCACCGTCGCTGACTGTGCGCTGATGATGAACGTGATCGCCCGGCCGGACCCGCGTGACTGGTTCGCCCTCCCGGCGGACCAAGCCGACTACCTGGCCGGCCTCGATGACGGGATCAAGGGGCGCAAAGTCGCGTTCAGTGCCAACCTCGGCTACGCCAAAGTCGATCCCGAGGTCGCCGGTATCGTTGCCGCCGCGGCGCAGCGCTTCGCCGCGCTGGGCGCGATCGTCGAGGCCCGGGATCCCGGGTTCGCCGATCCCACGGACTACTTCCTGATCCACTGGCAGGTCGGCTCCACCAACGCGCTGCGCGCGTTCTCGCCCGAGAAAGTCAGCCTCGTCGATCCCGGGCTGGTTGAGTTCGCCGAGGCCGGCAAGCGCGTGAGCATCGTGCAGTACCTGGCAGCGGTCGCCGAGCGCACCAGGCTTGGCGTTCACATGAACCGCTTCCACGAGAACTGGGACCTGCTACTCACGCCGGCGCTGGCGGTGCCGGCGTTCGACGTCGGGCTGCTCGCGCCGCCCGGATACGACGGCCTCGCCTGGCTGCAGTGGACGCCCTTCAGCTATCCCTTCAACCTGACGCAGCAACCGGCTGTGGTGGTGCCCTGCGGCTTTACCAGGGCGGGTCTGCCGATTGGCCTGCAGATCGTCGGCAACAAGTACCGGGAGGCACTGGTTCTGCGCGCGGCGCGGGCCTATGAGACAGCCTATCCGTTGACCGAGCGCCGGCCACTCTTGTAACCGGCTCGGCGCATGGCAGGGCGGATCGGCGAGGGGGCGCTGCTGACAGTCGCCGAGATGGCGGCGGCGGATGCGCTGACCATCCGCCGCGGCGTATCGGGCGGGACACTGATGGAAGCGGCCGGCGCCGCCGTGGCCGCCGCGATCCAGCGGCGCTGGACGCCGCGCCCGACGCTGGTGATGTGCGGGCCCGGCAACAACGGCGGCGATGGCTTCGTCGCGGCGCGCCATCTCAGCGAAGCCGGCTGGCCGGTGCGTCTCGCCCTATCGGTCGAGAAGGCGAGCCTCTCGGGCGACGCCGCGCTTATGGCCGGGCGGTGGGTGGGGCCGATGGCGGACTTCGACCCGGCGGCGCTGGCGGATGCGGCGCTGGTCGTCGACGCGATGTTCGGCGCCGGGCTGTCGCGGCCGATCGCGGGGGTTTACCGGCAGGTGGTTGACGCGCTCGCGGCTTCGGGCAAACCGTGCGTTGCCATCGATGTGCCGAGCGGCGTGCAGGGCGACACGGGCGCCGTGCTCGGTGCGGGCGTGCCCGCGGCGCTCACGGTGAGCTTCTTCCGGCGCCGGCCGGCGCACTGGCTCTATCCTGGCCGCCGCCTGTGCGGCGTCGCGGAGGTCGCCGACATCGGCATCCCCGACGATGTACTCGATGACATCCGGCCGCGGCTCCATGAGAACGGGCCGGCGCAGTGGCTCCACCATTTCCCGTGGCCACGGCCGGATGGGCACAAGTACACGCGGGGCAGCGCCGTCGTGGTGTCCGGCGGCGCCGGCCAGACGGGGGCGGCGCGCCTTGCGGCGCGTGCCGCGCTGCGCGTGGGCGCCGGGCTCGTCACTGTCGCCGGCCCGTCCGAGGCCCTGCTCGTCAATGCGGCACACCTCACCGCCGTGATGACGGCGAGCCTCTCCGGAGCGGAAGCCTTTGGCGCGTTGCTCGAGGACGAGCGCAAGAACGCGATCCTGATCGGACCGGGCAACGGCGTCGGACCGGCGACGCGAGAGCGCCTGTTGCTGGCGGTGCGGGCCGGGCGCGCCGTGGTGGCGGACGCCGATGCACTGACCAGCCTCGGGGGCGACCTCACGGCCCTGCGGGAGGCGGTCGCCGCGCCGACGTTGTTGACACCACATGAAGGCGAGTTCGCGCGTCTGTTCGGCGGCGTCGTGGACGCCGGTCAGGACAAGGTGGCGCGCGCGCGCGCCGCGGCACGGCTGACAGGTGCCTGCGTCCTGCTCAAGGGACCCGATACGGTGATCGCCGCGCCCGAGGGCACGGCGCTGATCAACGGCAACGCTCCACCCGAGCTCGCCACGGCCGGCACCGGCGACGTGCTGGCCGGGCTTGCGGTTGGCCTGCTCGCTCAGGGCATGCCGTTGCCGGCGGCCGCCGCCGCTGCCGCATGGCTGCACGGCGAGGCTGCCACCGCGGTGGGCCCGGGCCTGATCGCCGAGGACTTGAGCGAGGCGCTGCCACCCATCCTGCGCCGGCTCAGGGAGGCGACCGATGCCTGAGGGTTTTGGCCTCGTCGATCGCACGCTGCGCCGTCTCCGCCGGGCGTGGCGCGAGGTGCCGCGCGTTGCATTTCCGGGCCGCGCAGAGGCGCTGCGTCCTGACCTGCCTGACGACGACCTCGTGCGCCTGCGCGAGCAGCTCTCGGCATGCCTGCGGGGCACCGGCGGCGAGGTGTCGGCGCGAGCCCGCGCGGCCGAGCTCGGCCGCTCCTACATCGGCCTCAGCGCCGCGGGGCGGCTCCGCTTCCTCCGCCTTCTCGCGGGCGAGTTCGCGACCGATCGCGCGGCGATCGACCAGGCCGTTCGAGCCTGGCGGGGCGCCGTCACCGACGATGGCTACCGCGCGGCCGAGGCGGAACTGCGACGGGCGCTGGTCGCCCCGCGGCTGCGCCTCCTCACCCAGTTCAACGATTTGCCCGGCGGGGTGAAGTTCCTGGTCGATCTCCGCGCCGAACTCCTCGGCCATCACGGGGACGCCGCGCTCGCGGCCCTGGAGGATGACCTTCGCGGCCTCCTCGCGTCGTGGTTCGACGCCGGCTTCCTCGACTTGCAGCGCATCACATGGGCCGCCCCGGCAGCGCTCCTCGAGAAGCTGATCGCCTATGAGGCCGTGCACGAAATCCGTTCGTGGCAGGATCTCAAGGACCGATTGGACCGGGACCGCCGCTGTTACGCCTTCTTCCACCCGAGCATGCCGCACGAGCCGCTGATCTTCGTCGAGGTGGCGCTGGTCAACGGTCTTGCCGACCGCATCACGACGCTGCTCGACGACAGCGCCCCGGTGAGCGACACGGAGCAGGCCGATACGGCGATCTTCTATTCCATCTCGAACTGCCAGCGCGGCCTGGCCGGGGTCAACTTTGGCAGCCTGCTGATCAAGCGCGTGGTCGACGATCTGGCGCGCGAACTGCCGGCGATCCGCGTGTTCGCCACGCTCTCGCCGATGCCGCGTTTCCGCGCCTGGATCGACGAGCGCCTTGAGCGGGACGACACGCCGCTGTTGGCTCCGAGCGATGTGCGCACGATCGAGGAGCTGGCCGGCGGCGCGTATGGGCCGCAGGCCTTGCGTGCGCTGCTCGACCGCCCCGACTGGCATCGCGATGGCGCGGTGGCCGCTGCGCTGCGGCCCGTCGTGATGCGCCTCGGCGCGGTGTATCTGCTGGAAGCCAAGCGCGCGAAGGGCGGCCATGCGGCGCGCGACCGGGTCGCGCACTTCCATCTGTCAAACGGCGCCCGCATCGAGCGGCTCAATTGGCTGGCGAACCCGACGCCAGCGGGTCTCAGGCAGTCGGCCGGGCTGATGGTGAACTATCGCTACCGACTCGCCGACATCGAGGCCAACCACGAGAGCTATCGCGGCGCCGGCCACATCGCGGCACGCAAATCCGTGCGCCAGCTCCTGCGCCCCTCGCGCTCCGGCGTGCCTTAGGGCGCGCCACCCGCCCGCGGCGCGTCGGCCCCGGCGGCCGCGATCTCGCGTTTGAGCGTGAACTTGACCAGGCGCTCGCGATGGAAGCGCAAATAGTCGCGTCGGCGCTTGACCGCCGGGATGTGCTCCGTAGCGTCCTCCAAGTCATAACCGTTCTCGGCCGCCATCTGCTCAAAGCACGCGTAGTTGTAGAGCCAATCCTTGTGCGTGTAGCGCTCGACCGTCTGCTCGGCGTTCTCACAGAATGACGCCAGGAACACCGTCGGCCCGTGCATCATGTGGCGAGCGTTGGCCACGACGGCGCGCACATCTTCCAGGGGCATATGGGTGAAGACGGCGTAGGTCCAGATGAAATCGACCTTCTCACCATTCAGCCACGCCATGCTGTTGTCGCCATTGCGGAACAACCGCGGCTGTTTGGTTGCGGTCAGTCCAAGGGCATCGAGGCGCTGGCGACAGAATCGGAGCTGATTCTCGGAGGCGTCGTTGCCGGAGAACTTGCCCGGGTCGAGAAAGGACACGAAGTGCTGGGCCGAGCGGCCCTTGCCGACACCGAACTCATGGAGTCGGCTGTGCGGCTGCAGCCCGAATCGGCGGCAGATCTCGACATCCTCGGCGCCGCTCTGATAGATGGCCTGGACGGACGGATCCTCAAAGGGTCGTTCGGCACCCTCGCGGTCCTTGTAGTCGGCGTACCACTGGACATACGGCACGCCGCGCGCCTTGGCGATCTCGATATCGAGCATATGCAGAGGCCCGCGAATGAACTTGACGTGCATCGATTTGTGGCGGCCACGCAACGCCTTACGCAAGCGCTTGGGAACCAGCGGACGGAGCAGCAGCAACGTCGACGCGCTGATTGCCCATACACTTCTCACCGCTTGAAGCAGGACCGCACGAGGCGCGCTCGCCATCGGCCCACTCTCCGACACTGTTTCCCGCATGATGGCCTCCCAGAGGCGACACGAAACCCTGCCGCGCCGAGTCGAACAGGATACCTCGAGCCGGCACGGTGCCGAAACTGTTCGTCGAGGCGTGCGGCCTGTCACGGGGCGAGCTTCACGCGCCCCCTCGAACCAGCTAATAGTGATGCGTCCGAGGAATGCGATGCGCCTAAGCCCAGCCTACCTGACGCAGCGCGTCAACCATCATGGTTATGGTCGCGTCGTGATCAATGTCGCCAAGCGGCTCGGCCTCCCGCTTTGCGCGGCCTACGCCTTCACGACGACGACCAAGAAGCTGGCAGACCCGATTGGGTGGCTGGCGCGTCGTCGAGTGGATTTCATCGCCGACTCGCCGTGGCGCGACGCGATGCCCGAGAACACCGCGTGGCGGGCATTCGCACCCGCCGAGATTCCTGGCTCGACCGAGCTGGCCGCCGCCTGCCGGAGTTTCTTTCATGGGATCGAGACGCGGGTGGCACGGTTTGTCGGGGAGACGGCGTACGTCGATCTCCTGTCTCCGCTCGGTCCCCAATCGCTCGACTCAAACCGTATTCCGAGCGCACTCGACACGATTCCCGGGCTGCTCGACTTCGCTCTCAGCCGGCCGCTTGTCGATGCGGCCACCGCCTACCTGGGCGAGATTCCGGTGCTGGGCGGAATCACGTTCTACGCTTCCATCCCCAATGACCGCCTGGAGGGCAGTCAGATCTATCACTGTGATCAAGGCGATCCGCGGCTGTTCAAGGCGCTCCTCGCCGTCGGCGACGTCGATTCCGATACCGGCCCGTTCACGTTCGTTCCGGCGGACAAGACGGGGCAGGTCAAGCGGGCGCTAGGCTACCGGCGGGGCCGCCTGGACGACGCCGCGCTCTTCTCCGTCGTGCGCCCGAGCGATCAGGTGGTTTTCACCGGGCAGGCGGGGAGCGTGTTGTTCTGTGATACCGCCCGCTGTCTCCACTACGGCAGCCGCGGCAATCGCAAGACGCGCCTGCTTCTCGAAGTCCTCTACCTCAGCCGATACCATCGGATCGAGGGGCGCTGGCAGCTTGCAGAACAGGCTTTCGACCGCAGGCGCTATGGCGGCGATCGCCTGGCGCGGCTGCTACTCGGACACCACGCGGCGAACGCCTGATGAGGCGCTAAGCGGCCTTGCCCATCTGCGGGACCGGGGCGGGGCGTCGGCCACCGATGCGATCGAGCGGGCCGATGGCCTTCTCGATCGCCGGCAGCACCTCGGTGGCGAGGCGCTCGATCGTCCGCAGCGCGCGCCGCTGCGGCATGCCACCGGGTTGGACGTAGAAGGCGATGTGCGCGGGGTTCATCACGGCGATGTCGTTGGCGAGCCGCTCGGCGCACGTCTCGGGATCGCCGCAGACGATGTTGTTGAGGAGCGCCTCGATGCTCGGCTCATCCGGTATCGGCGGTGCCTGCACCATGAAGCCGTCGAGGGCGTAGTTGTCGTTGCGCATCGCGGTCGAGATCCGCGAGGAGTAGAGGGCGCGCCGGGCCATGTCCTCGGCCTCGGCCCGGCTGTCGGTGACGTGGAGATAGCGCATCAGCGCGAGCGGGTAGTTGGGATCGCGGCCGACCTCTCGCGCGACCGCGCGGTAGTCGTCGCGCACCTGGGTGAGGATCGTCACCGGACGGACCGTCGGCGTCACGAACGGGATGTAGCCGCTTGCGACCACGCGCCGTTTGATGTCGGGCGGCATCTGGCCGGCCACCCAGATCTCGGGAATGGGCCGCTGCACCGCCTGGATGGCGAGCTGCATGCGCGGCACCTTGTAGTACTGGCCGTCGTAGGAGAACTGCGGCTGGGTGAGGCCGAGCTCCAGGATGTCGAGGCACTCGCTGAACATCGCGTTCTTGTTGGCGATGTCGAGGCCGAAGCGGGCGAACTCGTAGGGTTGGTAACCCGATCCGATGCCGAGAAGGAGCCGGCCGCCGCACACGGCATCTACCAGGGCGATCTCCTGCACCAGCCGAACCGGATCGTAGAGCGGCAACACCACGACGCCGGTGCCGAGCTTGATCCGTTCGGTGCGCGCCGCGCAGTAGGTCACCGCCAGGAGCGGTGAGGGGCAGACGCTGTAGCTCGAGAAGTGGTGCTCACCGAACCACACTGCCTCAAAGCCCAGCGTTTCGGCGAGCAGCGTCTGCTCGAGCATCTCGGCAAAGATCTCGCCGTCGCGCTTGGCCGGTTCGCTTTTCTGCAGCAGATGGAAAAGCCCGAACCGCATTTTCGCCCCGCCCGCCCGCGTTGTTCCCTGCCGATGATGCGCTTGGCGCGCACACCGAAGCAACCGCAAAGCTCACTTCGGTCCCATGCCGCCGCCGCATGGGCGTGATGAGCGCCATTGCCTCCCCGTCCCTGGTTCTCGATAATGACCGCGGGCAGTACATCGAGGACCACGGCGATACCGACTTCGGCTGAGCATCGCGCTCCTCATACTCTCGTTCGCGAGGGCGAACTCGTGGCGCTGCGGGCGCTCGAGCGCAAGGTGCTGTGGCTCTCGACCTGGATGATCCACCACGCCAACCACGTGCGCCCCAACCATGACGGCCTCAAAGTCGGCGGCCACCAGGCATCCAGCGCATCCCTGGTCACCCTGATGACGGCGCTGTTCTTCCGCGTCCTGCGGCCCGAGGACCGGGTGGCGGTCAAGCCCCACGCCAGTCCCGTTTTCCACGCCATCCAATACCTCTTCGGGCGCCAGAGCCGGGACAATCTGGAGCGTTTCCGGGCCTTTGGCGGGGCCCAGTCCTATCCATCGCGCACCAAGGACGCCGATGATGTCGACTTCTCGACCGGCTCCGTCGGTCTCGGGGTCGCCGTGACGGCCTTCGCGTCGCTGGTCCAGGACTACGTCCGGATGAAGGGCCTGGTTCCTGCCGAGCGCCCTGCCGGCCGCATGGTCGCGCTCATGGGCGATGCCGAGCTCGACGAGGGCAACGTGTTCGAGGCGATGCTCGAGGGCTGGAAGCACGACATCGTCAATACGTGGTGGATCGTCGACTACAACCGCCAGAGCCTCGATGCGGTCATCAGCGACCGCCTGTTCGCCCGCGTGGACGATGTCTTCCGCACCACCGGCTGGGAGGTCGTCATCCTCAAGTACGGCAAGCTGCTGCAGAGCGCCTTCGCGCGCCGCGGCGGCGATGCGCTGCGGCAGTGGATCGACGATTGTCCGAATTCGCTCTACTCGGCCCTCACCTACAAGGGCGGGGCGAGCTGGCGTGAACACATCAGGCGCGATCTCGGCACGACCGCAGGTATCACGGAGCTCCTCGACGAGCACGACGATGGCGCGCTCCAAACGCTGATGACCAACCTTGCTGGGCAGGACATGGAGTCCTGCCTCGAGGCGTTTGCGGCGGTCGCGAGCGACCGGCCGCACTGCTTCATCGCCTACACGATCAAGGGCAAGGACCTGCCGTTCGCGGGCCACAAGGACAATCACGCCGGCCTGATGAGTCCCGAGCAGATGGCTGTGTTCCGGCAGCGGATGGCGATTCGCGACGGCCACGAGTGGGATCACTTCGAGGGGCTGGCGGAGCCGGTTGCGGCGCTTCGCGCCTTCGTCGCCGGGGCACCCTTCGGGCGCGCCGGCGCGCGCGTCCACGCGGCGCCACCGGTCGCGATTCCCGCGAGCATGGCGCTCGATGCGGGCGGGCGCCTGTCGACCCAAGAGGCGTTCGGGCGCATCCTGAACGAGATCGGCCGCGGCGATAGCGAACTGGCGGCCCGGATCGTAACGGCTTCTCCCGATGTCACGGTTTCGACCAACCTTGGGCCGTGGGTCAACCGAAGGGGCATCTTCGACCGGCATCGGCGGGAGGACGTCTTCCGCGCCGAGAAGGTGGTGTCGGCGCAGCGTTGGTCGATGTCGCAGGACGGCCAGCACATCGAGCTCGGCATCGCCGAGCACAACCTGTTTCTGCTGCTGGCGGCGCTCGGGCTGGCGGCGCCGCTGTTCGGCGTTCGGCTGCTGCCGATCGGAACGCTCTACGACCCGTTCATCCTGCGTGGTCTCGACGCCCTCAATTACGCGCTCTATCAGGATGCTCGCTTCATGCTGGTGGCGACGCCCTCGGGCATCACGCTCGCGCCCGAAGGCGGCGCACACCAGTCCATTGCGACGCCGCTCATCGGCATGGCCGAGGACAAGCTGGCCTCCTTCGATCCGGCCTTTGTCGATGAGCTCGGCGAGATCATGCGCTGGGGCTTCACCCATATGCAGGCGGAGGACGGTGGGTCCGTCTACCTTCGACTTTCGACGCGTGCGATCGAGCAGCCGCAGCGGCGGATCGGCCCCGCGCTGCGCGAGGAGATCCTGCGCGGCGGCTATTGGCAGGTGCGGCCGCGCGCTGACACCACGTTGGCGATCGCCTACTGCGGTGCGCTCGCACCGGAGGCGATGGCGGCTCACGCCGCGCTGCTCGAGGACGAACCCGGAGCGGCACTCCTCGCCATCACCTCGCCGGACCGGCTGTTCGGCGAGTGGACCCGGGCGAGCCGGGGGCGGAGCCAGGGTGAGCGGGCCGCGCCCGCCCACATCGAGCGGCTGCTCAGCGAACTGCCGCCCAGCGCCGCGCTGGTGACCGTGCTCGATGGCCACCCGGCGACATTGTCGTGGCTCGGCTCGGTCGCGCGCCACCGGCTCTACCCACTGGGTGTCGACCGTTTCGGTCAGTCGGGTGACATTCCCGATCTCTATCGCGCCTACCGCATCGATACCGACGCGATCCTGGACGCCTGCGCCCAGGCGTGCCTGGTCGCTGCCCGCGGGGAGGAGAGCCGCCCCCGGATCGCGTAAGATCGGGCCCGCGCGGGCGTGGTGGAACTGGCAGACACGCCAGATTTAGGTTCTGGTGACGCAAGTCATGGGGGTTCGAGTCCCTCCGCCCGCACCAACCACAGGCGCTTTCGCGCGCGCTCGGCTCGGGCCATAATCGCCCCCCTTTGGACCAGAGGTGCACGTCATGGAGGTCACCCAGACCCTGACGGACGGCCTGCGGCGCGAGTTCAAGGTCGTCTTTCCGGCGGGCGAGATCGAGACAAAGCTATCTGAGCGTCTCGAAGGACTGCGCTTGCGCGTGCAGCTGCCGGGCTTTCGGCCCGGCAAGGTGCCGCTCCAGCTTCTGCGCCAGCGGTTCGGCAAGAGCGTGATGGGCGAGGTGGTGCAGGAAGCGCTGAGCACCGGGACCGAGGAGGCGATCACGAAGAACGCGCTGCGGCCGGCGTTGCAACCCAAGATCGAGGTGACCCGCTTCGATCAGGGCACCGATCTCGAGTACACGGTCGCCCTCGAGGTGTTGCCCGACTTCGAACCGGGCGACTTCGCCGACATCCAACTGGAGCGGCTGCGAGCGGAGCCGACGGGGCAGGCGCTGGACGAGCGCCTCGGGCGCCTGGCCGAGCAGCAACCCCGCTACGAGCCGGTGGCGGAGGGCGAGGGCGCGGCCGTGCGCGATGCCCTCGTCATCGACTACCAGGGCACGATCGAAGGCGCCGCCTTCGACGGCGGCTCGGCCACCGACCTCAGCGTGGTCCTCGGCTCCGGCCAGCTCCTCGCCGGGTTCGAAGAGAAGCTGCTCGGCGCCAAAGCCGGGGAGACCGTCGTGGTCGAGACGACCCTGCCGGAGACCGCGCCGAAGGAGGCGCTCCGCGGCAGGCCCGCGCGCTTCGAGGTCCAGGTGAAGGAGGTGCGCCGACGCCTCGAGACCGCGGTCGATGATGCGTTCGCGCAAACGCTAGGGCTCGAGAACCTGGCGGCGCTGCGCCAAGCCGTGCGCGAGCAGTTGGAGCGTGAGTACGCCGCGTTCTCCCGGGCCGATCTCAAACGCAAGCTGTTTGATGCGCTCGATCGTCGCCACACCTTCGATCTGCCCCCTGGGATGGTCCAGGCCGAGTTCAACCAGATCTGGCAGCAGGTCGAGGCGGAGCGCAAGGCCGGGCGCGCCGACCCCGACAGCGAGGGCAAGTCCGAGGACGAGGTCAAGGCGGAGTACCAGGCGATTGCCGGGCGCCGGGTGCGTCTTGGCCTACTACTTGCCGAAGTCGGGCGGCGTAACAATATCGAGGTGGTTCGGGACGAGATCAATCGCGCGATCGCCGAGCAGGCCCGGCGCTTTCCCGGCCAGGAGCGCCGCGTTTTCGATTATTTCACGCGCACGCCCGAGGCTGCGACGCGGTTGCAGGCGCCGCTCTTCGAGGACAAGGTCGTGGACTTCATTCTGCAGAAGGTGGCGGTGGGCGAACGAACGGTGCCGCTGGCGGACTTGGTGAAGGAAGTCGAGGCACCGGGAGCCGACACGGACATCGCCGCGGCGCTGGCCGCAGGGTCCGAGCAAGGAACCGACCAAGCGACAACAGCCTCCGAAACCGGCGCCTCCGGCCAGGACTAGGTGGCGGCGCCGAACAGCGTTCTTGGAGAGGTCATGCACGAGCCATTCGATATCCAGATGAACACCCTCGTGCCGATGGTGGTCGAACAGACCGGACGGGGCGAACGCGCCTACGACATCTACTCGCGGTTGCTCAAGGAGCGCATCGTGTTCCTGATCGGGCCGATCAACGATCATGTCGCGACCCTGGTGACGGCGCAGCTCCTGTTTCTCGAGGCCGAGAACCCGAACAAGGACATCTCACTCTACGTCAATTCACCCGGTGGCATCGTGTCGTCGGGGCTCGCCATCTACGATACGATGCAGTACATCCGACCCAACGTCTCGACGCTGTGCATCGGCATGGCGGCGTCGATGGGCTCGCTGCTGCTGTGCGCGGGCGCCAAGGGCAAGCGCTTTGCCCTGCCCAACGCCCGCATCATGGTCCACCAACCCTCGGGCGGCTTCCAGGGCCAGGCCACCGACATCGAAATCCACGCGCGCGAGATCGTCGAGCAACGGGCTCGCCTCAATCAGCTCTACGTGCGCCACACGGGGCAGAAGCTCAAGGTCATCGAGGAAAGCCTCGAGCGTGACCGGTTCATGAGCTCCGAGGCGGCCAAGGAGTTCGGTCTCGTCGACGAGGTCGTGATCAACCGACCGACGACGACCGAACCTTAGCGCGCGGTGCTCGCCCGCTGAGGGCGCTTAACCGATCCTTGAGCCCCATCGGATAGTTGATGCGGTATACGGCGCGTCTGTGACTGCTGCGGCTGTGGTGTAACGACGGGGCGCGTAGGCTTGTGACTTCGACCATGGCCGCGGCCCAAGGTTTGGGTTGTATGCCGTTATGGCCTCCGGGTAAGATTCTGGTCCATGGCTACGTGGGTTGCGTCATGAGCAAGCCTTCCGGAAGCGACTCCAAGAACACACTCTATTGCTCGTTCTGCGGCAAGAGCCAGCACGAGGTGCGCAAGCTCATCGCCGGCCCGACCGTGTTCATTTGCGACGAGTGCGTTGAGCTGTGCATGGACATCATCCGCGAGGAGCACAAGGGCGCGCTCGTGAAGTCGCGCAACGGGGTACCGACGCCGCGCGACATCTGCCGCGTGCTCGACGACTACGTGATCGGGCAGGACCATGCCAAGCGGGTGCTGTCGGTCGCGGTCCACAACCACTACAAGCGCCTCAACCACGGCGCCAAGAGCAACGACATCGAGATCGCGAAGTCGAACATCCTGCTCATCGGACCGACGGGATGCGGCAAGACACTGCTCGCGCAGACGCTCGCCCGGATACTCGATGTGCCATTCACGATGGCCGACGCGACGACGCTGACCGAGGCGGGGTACGTCGGCGAGGATGTCGAGAACATCATCCTGAAGCTCCTGCAGGCGGCCGACTACAACGTCGAGCGCGCCCAGCGCGGCATCGTCTACATCGATGAGGTCGACAAGATCAGCCGCAAGTCCGACAACCCCTCGATCACCCGCGACGTGTCGGGCGAGGGTGTGCAGCAGGCCCTTCTCAAGATCATGGAGGGTACGATCGCCGCCGTGCCGCCCCAGGGCGGGCGCAAGCATCCGCAGCAGGAGTTCCTTCAGGTCGACACCTCCAACATCCTGTTCGTCTGCGGCGGTGCGTTCTCGGGCCTCGAGAAGATCATCGCGGCCCGCGGCCGGGGCTCCTCGATCGGCTTTGGTGCCGACGTGCGCGGACCCGACGACCGCAAGCCGGGCGAGATCCTTCTCGGGGTGGAGCCTGAGGATCTGCTGAAGTTCGGCCTGATCCCCGAGTTCATCGGGCGCCTGCCGGTGATCGCCACGCTCACCGACCTTGATGAGGAGTCGCTGGTGGAGATCCTGGTCAAGCCCAAGAACGCGCTGGTCAAGCAATACGAGCGGCTGTTCGCGATGGAGGACGTCAAGCTGACGTTTTCCGAGGACGCGATGCGCGCGATCGCCCGGAAGGCGATTCTGCGCAAGACCGGCGCGCGGGGCTTGCGCTCGATCATGGAGTCCATCCTGCTCGAGCCGATGTTCGACCTACCCTCGGGCGATGGCGTCGAGGAGGTCGTCATCAACAGTGAGGTTGTCGAGGGGCGGGCGCGACCGCTGCACATCTACTCTGAGCGTCGAGGGGATGTGGGCTCGAGCGCCTGAGGCGGTTTCGCTACGACTGCCGTTCGCCCTTCCTTGAAGCGGGCCCCCGGGGTCGCTACCTTGAGATAAGCAACGTCATCAGCTCGGCACCCGCCGAGTCAGGATCGCATCATGTCCGACACCCCGCGTCCCTCTCTCTACCCCGTGCTGCCCCTCCGCGACATCGTGGTTTTCCCCCACATGATCGTGCCGCTGTTCGTCGGCCGAGAGAAGTCGATCAACGCCCTCGAGGACGTCATGCGGGAGGACAAGCAGATACTGCTGGTCGCCCAGAAGAACGCCTCGCAGGACAACCCCGCGGCCGACGACATCTACCGCGTCGGTACGATCGCCGCCGTGCTGCAGCTCCTCAAGCTGCCCGATGGCACCGTCAAGGTACTGGTCGAGGGCTCGCAGCGCGCGACCATCGTCAAGCTCGACGACAACGGGCGCTTCTTCGAGGCGCAGGTCGAGGTCCTGACCGATCCCGCCCCGGCCACCACTGAGGAGGGCTCCGAACTGCAGGCCCTGTCGCGATCGGTGGTCGATCAGTTCGAGCAGTACATCAAGCTCAACAGGAAGATCCCGCCCGAGGTCCAGGTCAGCCTGAGCCAGATCGACGACGCCTCGCGCCTGGCGGACACGGTCGCGGCCCATCTCACGCTGAAGGTGCCCGAGAAGCAGCAACTGCTCGAGCTCGGCCGGGCCGCCGACCGGCTCGAGCGGGCGCTGGCGCTTATGGAGTCCGAGATCGGCGTGCTGCAGGTCGAGAAGCGCATTCGCGGTCGCGTCAAGCGCCAGATGGAGAAGACGCAACGCGAATACTACCTCAACGAGCAGCTCAAGGCGATTCAGAAGGAACTCGGCGAGGGCGAGGACGGGCGCGATGAGCTCGGCGAGCTCGAGGCGCGGATCAAGAAGACCAAGCTCTCCAAGGAGGCGCGCGAGAAGGCGCAGATCGAGCTCAAGAAGCTGCGGAACATGAGCCCGATGTCGGCGGAAGCGACGGTGGTGCGCAACTACCTCGACTGGATCCTCTCGATCCCGTGGGGCAAGCGGAGCCGCAGCAAGATCGACATCCTCGAGTCCGAGCACATCCTCGATGAGGACCACTACGGTCTCGACAAGGTCAAGGAGCGGATTCTCGAGTACCTCGCGGTGCAGCAGCGGACACGCAAGCTCAAGGGACCGATCCTGTGCCTCGTCGGTGCCCCCGGCGTCGGCAAGACCTCGCTCGGCAAGTCGATCGCGCGGGCGACCGGGCGCAACTTCCTGCGCATGTCGCTCGGCGGCGTGCGCGACGAGGCTGAAATCCGCGGCCACCGGCGCACCTACATCGGCTCGCTGCCGGGCAAGATCATCCAGGCGATGCGCAAGGCCAAGACCGTCAATCCGCTGATCCTGCTCGATGAGATCGACAAACTCGGCGCCGATTTCCGTGGCGATCCTGCCGCCGCGCTGCTCGAGGTCCTCGACCCCGAACAGAACGTCACCTTCAACGACCACTACCTCGAGCTCGACTACGACCTATCCGAGGTCATGTTCGTCACCACCGCCAATACCCTGCGGATTCCGCCGGCGCTCCTCGACCGCATGGAGATCATCCGCCTCTCCGGTTACACCGAGGACGAGAAGGTCCAGATTGCACGTCGCCATCTGATCCCCAAGCAGATGAAGGCGCACGGGCTGAAAAAGACCGAGTGGTCGATCTCGGATGACGCGCTGCGGGACCTCATCCGCTACTACTCGCGCGAGGCAGGCGTCCGCAACCTAGAGCGCGAGCTCGCCAACCTGATGCGCAAGGCCACGCGCGACATCCTGCGCAAGCGCCTCGCGCGCGTCGCGGTGTCACGGCGCAATCTGCACAAGTACGCCGGGGTCCGCCGTTTCCGGTACGGCGAGATCGAGGTTGACGACTTGATCGGCGTAACCACGGGGCTCGCCTGGACCGAGGTCGGCGGCGAGCTCCTCTCGGTCGAGGCGGTGACGCTGCCGGGCCGGGGCAAGATGATGATCACCGGCAAGCTCGGCGACGTCATGCAGGAATCGGTGCAGGCGGCGGCAAGCTTCGTGCGGGCCAACGCGGTGTCGTACGGTGTCAGGCCGACGCGCTTCGAGAAGATCGACATCCACGTCCATGTGCCCGAAGGCGCGACGCCCAAGGACGGCCCCTCGGCTGGGGTCGCGATGTTCATCTCGATCGTGTCGGTGCTGGCACATAACGCGGTGCGACACGACGTCGCCATGACGGGGGAGATCACCCTGCGCGGCCGTGTACTGCCGATCGGCGGCTTGAAGGAGAAACTGCTCGCGGCGCTCCGCGGCGGCATCAAGACCGTCATCATTCCGTGCGAGAACGAGAAGGACTTGGCCGAGATCCCGGACAACGTCAAGCGCGGCCTTGAGATCATCACGGTGCGGCACGTCGATGAGGTGTTGAAGCACGCGCTGGTGGCGCCGCTCATGCCAATCGAGTGGTCGGGCGAGGAGCGAGTCGAGAAGGTCCCGGCCGCTCCAACCGAGCCGGCGCGCGACGTCATCGCGCACTGAGTTCGGCGGCTGTCACGCCGCGGACGCCTGGGGATATCTCCGTTTTTCCCTTTGACCGGGGTCGGCCCGCTCCCTACACTTTTGGTCTTCGCGAGGCTCAAGCCGCGTGCATCGCGACAGTACTCAAATGGTGACAGGGGGCCGCAGGGTGAACAGGAACGACCTTATCGCGCAGGTGACCAACAAGGTGGGCCTGAAGAAGGCGGAAGCAACGAAAGCCGTCGATTGCGTGTTCGATACCATCACGACGAGCCTGAAGAAGGGAAACGAGGTTCGGCTCGTCGGGTTCGGAACCTTCTCCGTGGCGCGTCGCAAGGCCTCGGCAGGACGTAATCCGCGCACCGGCGAGGCCATCAAGATTCCGGCGTCGAACCAGCCCAAGTTCAAGGCGGGCAAGGGATTGAAGGACGCCGTCAATCGCTAGCACGGGTGAGGGTCCCGACACCGACCGGCCGCCGGAAAGGGCGGCCGGCAGCGTTTTGGGGCCCGCATCGCCGCACCCGTGGTGCGGCTGCGAGCATGGCGGAGGAGGCGTGGGCGGTTAGCTCAGTTGGTAGAGCGCCACGTTTACACCGTGGATGTCGGCGGTTCGAGCCCGTCACCGCCCACCATTTGCCGCCCGTGCCTCGCTGCCACGGAGCCTGACGATGTTCCTCGAGCCCCTCGTTCGTCGTAATCGCGCCCTCATAGAGGCGGCGATCGGTCTGCACCAGTCGGGCGCGTTGCCCCCAAACGCCTATGTTCTCGACCTCGACGTCATGCGCGACAACGCGCGCGCGATCAGCGACGAGGCGACGCGCCTGGGGCTCGCCGTGTTCGCGATGACCAAACAGACCGGGCGCAATCCGCCGGCGATGGGCGCGGTCCGGGATGGCGGTATCGATCGCTTCGTCGCGGTCGATCTTGGCTGCGCTCGCGCCATCGTGCACCACGGCTTTCGACTCGCCCATCTCGGCCACCTCGTGCAGATGGCGCGGTGCGAAGCCGACGAGGCGGCCGGCATGGAGCCCGATTACTGGACGGTGTTCAATCGCGCCAAGGCGGCCGAGGCAGCGACCGCGGCCGCGAGTCGAGGACGCCGCCAGGCCCTCATGATGCGCGTGGTGGCGCCGGGCGACCGTTTCTATCCGGGCCACGAGGGCGGCGTCGCGATCGACGAACTCATTGCCGAAGCGCGCGCGATCGAGGCGCTTCCCGGCGCGCATCTCGCCGGTGTCACGAGCTTTCCGACGGCGCTGTTCGATCAGTCTGCAGGCGCAGTCCGGCCGACGCCGAACCTTGCCACGCTTGGGCGGGCGGCGGCGCAACTGCGCGCTGCAGGATTCGACAACATCGCGATCAACGCGCCGGGCAGCACATCGAGCGCGATGCTCGCTACGCTCGCCGAGGCCGGCGCCACCCAGGTCGAGCCCGGCCACGGCCTCACCGGCACGACGCCGCTGCACGCGGTGCGAGACGAACTGCCGGAGCGGCCGGCAATCCTCTACCTCAGCGAAGTCACGCATTTCGGTGGCGGATACGCCTATTGCCTCGGCGGCGGACTGTACATTGACCCGGTGTTCGAGGCCTATCCGGTCAAGGCGCTCGTCGGCACGGACCCGGACGCGGCGCTCTCCCGACGGGTCGGCACGATCATGCCCGCGGCCGAGTCGATCGACTACTACGGGCGCCTCGCGGTGGACGCCCGCCCGCCGATCCGGATCGGCGACTCGGTGATTTTCGGGTTCCGCCCCCAGGCCTTCCACACGCGCGCCTGCCTTGCACCCTTGTCAGGCGTGCAAAGCGGGCGACCGACGCTCGAGGGTCTCTGGCTGCCCGACGGCGCCCCCGCCGCCGGCCGTTTGGCCTCGCACGCCTAGGCGCGGGCAACGCGGGGACTGCGCCGGCGGGGCAGTGGCGGCGGCACGTCCCGGGCGCGCCGCAGGACACCAGCGCCGAAACTCGCGCGAAGCAAGTCGCGCGAGCGTTCGAGCCGGTCGCGCCGGGCCGGGTCGCTCTCGAACAGCTCCGGCGGATCGGCCTCCCGGTCCGGCACGAGCCCGCTGGCGCCGACCCCGATCAGCCGATAGCGCATGCCCGGTGCCTCGTCCTCGACGAGAGGCATGAGGGCCGCAAGGAGGGCGCCGGAGCGCTGCGTCGGCGTCGCCAGCGTACGGCGCCGGGTGCGCAGGCGGAAGTCGGCGGACTTCAGTTTGAGCGTCACCGTGCGCGCACCGAATTCGGCGCGTCTGAGGCGGCGCGAGAGGCGCTCGCACAGGGCCGCGAGGCGGGCGCCCAGCCCAGCCGGATCGGCGAGATCATCCTCGAATGTCGTTTCCGCGGACATGCCCTTGGCGATTCGCTCCGGCGTGACGCTCCGTTCATCGAGCCCGCGGGAAAGGCGCCACAGCCGCCTGCCGATCACGCCATAGCGCGCGGTGAGAGCGCTCTCGCTGAGCTCGCGCAGCGCGCCGATCGTCCGAATGCCGTCGCGCGCGAGGCGTCCATCGAGCGTTGGGCCGACACCCCACAGGAGCGCGACCGGCTTGTCGGTCAGGAACGCCAGAGCATCGGCGCGCCCGACTGCGGCAAAGCCGTCGGGCTTGCACTGGCTCGAGAGCAGCTTGGCCAGGGACTTGTTGTAGCTCAGCCCGATCGAGACGCCGATGCCGACCTCACGCTTCACATCAAGCGCCTGTCGCGCCAGGAGGCGGGCGGGGGTCGCAGTGAACAAGCGGCGCGTCCCGCCGAGATCGATGAACGCCTCATCGATCGAAAGCGGCTCGACGGCAGGCGACAGCGCTTCCATCAGGGTACGCACCGCGCGACCCGCAGCCGCGTACTTGTCCATGTCGGGCGCGATGACCACGGCATGCGGGCACAGCTTCAGCGCCTTGAACGTCGGCGTCGCGGAACGGATGCCGTAGCCGCGCGCGAGGTAGCAGCAGGACATGACGACGCCGCGATGCCGCCCACCCACGATGACCGGTTGTTCCGCCAGCTCCGGATGGTCGCGTTTCTCGATCGCGGCGTAGAACGCATCGCAATCGATGTGGGCGATCACGAGCTGGTCGAGCTCCGGATGTTCGATGACCGGTGGTGAGCCGCAGCGAGCACACCGCCGCGCCCGCGGTGGTCCGGCCAGCGCCGGGTGGAGGCAATCGCGGCAGAGCGCGCCGGTCGCCTCGATCAGCTCTGCGTCCACGGCAGCTTCGCGGCCTTCCAGCCGCTGACCAGCCCGCGATGCCCCCGGCCGTCGAGGTCGCCCTCGAACCCGCCGGCGACGTTATAGCAGGCGGTGTAGCCGCGCGTGGTCATGGCGTTGGCGGCCGCGAGCGATCGGCCGCCCGTCCGACAGAGGAAGAGAAGCGGCGCATCGCGTTGAGGCGCGTTCGCCTCCACTTGGCGGCCGAACTCGGGGTTCGGCCCGGTATTGGGGAACGGGTGCCACTCGATCAGCAGCAGCTTCCGGCCGAGCGGCGCCAGATCGGGAACGCCGACGAACGTCCACTCGGCTCTCGTGCGTACATCGACAAGCTGCGCTGCGGGGTTCTCCGACAGCAGGCGCCACGCCTCGGGTGCGGAAAGATCGCCCTTGTACGCCATCGCCGGACTCCTCGCGCTTCGAAACAAGACCTTAGCGCGGAAACGCCCCTCGCCGCGAGAGCCGCCCGAGCGGGGGCCGGTCAGCGCCCGTGGAAACGCGGCGGCCGCCTCTCGACGAAGGCGCGCCGGCCCTCGATGTAGTCGGCGCTTTCGAAGCAAGCGCGGATGGCCGCTTCACAGGCCGCGGCATCGCGTTGATCCGGATCCTTCAGGAGCTCGCCAATGATCCGCTTGGCCGCGGTAACCGAGAGCGGCGCGTTCGCCGCGATGCCCTCGGCGATTCCGAACACGGTGGTCGCCAAGGCGTCGGTCGATAGCACGCGGTTGACGAGGCCCATGCCGCGCGCCGCCGCGGCATCGAAGCGGGCACCCGTGAACATGATCTCCTTCGCGAACGCCGGGCCCACGAGCGCCACCAGCCGGCGCAGCCCGCTCGCAGGATAGGCTACGCCGAGGCGCGCGGCCGGGATACCGAACACCGAGTCATCTGAGCAGAACCTGAGGTCGCAGCAGACGGCGAGCGCAAGGCCGCCGCCCAGGCAATAGCCCTGTATCATCGCGATCGTCGGCTTGGCGCAGGCGGCGAGCCGGTCGAACATCCGGTTCGTCGCCGCATCGTAGTCCACGACCGCTCGGGCCGACGCGCGCTCCTCCTCGAACTTCGAGATGTCGGCCCCCGACACGAATGCTTTGCCGCCCGCCCCGCGGAGCATGATGACGCGCACGTCCGGGTCGGCTTCGAGTTCGCCGAGCAGCCGCTCGCCTGCACGCCACATGGCGAGGGAAACGGCGTTGTGACGCGCAGGGTTGTTGAACGTCAGGAGGCCGATGGCGCCCCGGCGCTCGACCAGCATTGTGTCATCGGTCACAACGGTCATGTGTCGGCGGTGGCGCCGAGCGCCGCGATTTCGTCCGGGCTGAAGCCGAACTCGGCGAGCACCTCGGCTGTGCCCACGCCGCGCTCTGGGGCAGCGGTCGCGACGCGGCTGGGGGTGCGGTTGAGGCTGACACCCTGACCTACGAGCCGCAGGGGGCCGAGCGCCGGCGACACCACCGATTGCGCGATTCCAAGGTGCACCACGTGGGGGTCGGCGAACACCTCGTCGATCCGGTAGATCGGTCCGCTCGGCACGCCGGCGTCGTTGAGTCGCGTGATCCAGGTGGCGGAATCCCGCATCGCCAGAAGCCTCTCGATTTCGCCGTGAAGCGCGGCGCGGTGGCGCAAGCGCTGCGCACCGGTCGCGAACTCAATGCGATCGGCGAGATCCGGGGCGCCGAGCGCCAAGCACAGGCGGCGCCAGATGGCATCGCCCGAGACGGCGATGTTGATGTGGCCATCGCGCGTGGCGAATACGCCCATCGGGCTCCGCGTCGGGTGATCGTTGCCCGCCGGTTCCGGCACGACCCGATCGATCAGCCAGCGTGCCGCCTGGAAGTCGAGCATGAAAATCTGCGCCTCGAGCAGGGATGTCTGTACCCACTGGCCGGCGCCGGAGCGCTCGCGCTCCAGGAGGGCCACCAGAATGCCGTTGGCGCAGAGCAACCCCGCCGACAGATCGCAGACCGGAATGCCGACGCGCAGGGGCCCCTGACCGGGATAGCCGGTGATCGACATCAAACCGCCCATGCCCTGCGCGATCTGATCGAAGCCTGGCCGCTGGGCATACGGCCCGGTTTGGCCGAAGCCCGAGATGCTGGCGTAGATGAGCCGAGGGTTGCGCTGCCGTAGGGTCGCGTCGTCGATCCCGAGCAGGGACTTCACCGCCGGACGAAAGTTCTCGATCACCACGTCCGCCTGGTCGGCCAGCCGCAAGAATGCCTGGCGGCCGGCGGGCGTCTTGAGATCAAGCACGACGGAGCGCTTGTTGCGGTGGAGATTCTGGAAGTCCGAGTCGTGGCGTTCGGTGCCATCGGGATCGCCCGCCGCCTCGGGTGTTTCGATCTTGATGACTTTAGCACCCCAATCGGCGAGCTGGCGCGCGGCGGTGGGCCCCGCGCGGGCGCGCGTCAGGTCGAGCACGGTGATGCCGTTCAGCGCGGTGGAAGCGCAGGGTACCATCGGGACTCACGGTCAAGGGCAGCGAACTGTTAGCGCCGTTCACCATATCAGAGGGCTGATCGTGGAGCGATGGCGGGACGGGGCGTGTGGAGGCCGCGCCGGTGCTGTGCGACAATGCGCGACCTGTGGACACCGGCATGGGAGCCGCGAAGATGCGGGCGGTGCTGTTCGTGTTTGCGCTGGCTTCCCTGCTCGTTGCCGCCCAGCCGGCGCGCGCCGCGGACCCGGAGGACATGGCGCGCGAGGGAGTCCAGCGCCTGATGGAAGCGCTGGAGCTGTTGATCGAGCGCCTACCGCAGTACGAGCGACCCATCATCAACGAGCACGGCGACATCATCATCCGGCGCAAACGTCCTGAGCATCCGGACGATCAGCCCGACGAGCGGCCAAAGCAACCGCCACGGGGAGGCGAGCAGACACCGGCCTGACCCGCGCGACGCGACTCAGGCAGTGCCGAAAGCGCGTTTGCGCAGTCCTTCTTGGACTTGATAGAGCGCGCCGGGCAGGCGCGGCTGCGGGATGATCGCCGGGACGGGCGCCAGTCGCGGGGCGAGCGTCGGCGCACCGACCACAAGCCCCGAGTCGAACTCAGCAAGGTCGGTGAACTGTGTGTAGGTGCCCTGAAGCGGCCAGGCGTCGGCAGCGGCGAGCTCGTACAGCAAGAAGCGCCGGTCGGCGCCCGAGCGGTTGATGTCGGAGCCATGCACCAGCCGCACATGGTGCACCGTGAGCGAGCCCGCGGGCGCGTGCACCGGCACTGCTCGAGCCGCGTCTATGCCCGCGCGCTCGACGTCGATGCCACCGCGAAAATAGCCCTCGTGGTGGTGGTCGTAGAGCGGACCCAGGTGGCTCCCGCCGAGCATCAGTAGGGGTCCATTGTCGGGCGTCATGTCGTCGAGAAGGAGGCCCAGCGCGAGCAGGTCGTCGTTGGTGTGCGGGTAGTAGGCCCAGTCCTGGTGCCACTCCACCGCCGAGCCGCCACCGCCAGACTTCATGTTGATCTTGGAGTTGTGCAGTCGAACGGCCGGGCCGAGGAGCGCCGTCAACACGGCCAGAATGTCGGGGCGACGGATCAACCCATCCACTGCCGGCGATACCGTGTGCGGACGGAAGATTCGCCGCACGCGCGGTGCCTCGGGTCGGTGGGACGGTTCGAGGTCGAGCACACCGTCGCTCTCGCGCAGCCGCGCCGCACCAGACGTCAGGCGCGCCACCTCGGCGCGCAGCTCCTCGACGATGGCGTGTGACAGGAACCCCGAGAGGATCAGATAACCATCACGCCGGTACCTGACAATCTGTTGTTGTGTAAGCACTTATAGCCTCATTGGAGGGGCGCCGGTGAGGGGCTGAGACGACCACGACGCTACGCTCGCAAGGCGCAGCACGCAACAGCGCGCCGCGGCAACAGCCGTCCGCCTCGCCGGCGCTTGCGGAGCCCGTAACATGGGGTCGCCGACGCGCTATGATGCGCGCCGACGCGCTATGGCATAATGCCAAGCGACAGTTGGCCCATCATGGGTGGAGGGTTTCATGAACAAAACAACGGGTTGGGTGGTCGGAATTATCGCGGTGGTCATCATCGTGCTGCTGATCATCTGGGCGGCTGGTGGGTTTGATACTGAGGCAGAGGCCCCGGCGGCAGATGCGCCGGCGGCGGAGGGCACGACCGAAGGCACTCAGTAAGTTTCGACCCGTCGGGGTTGCGCGCTCGCGGGTGACTGGGGCGCGCGGACGACGGGTGGGAGCGCATGCCCAAATGTCGAGGGGCCGGGGCTGACCATGCCCGGCCCCTCGCTTGTTCACCGCCAGCGCTCAGGGGTCGAGTCGATCGAGGGTTGCGACCAGGTCGTCGAGGTGATCGACGGAGGTGGGCGGGTTGTTGAGTACCGTCCGGTAGACGGTCTCCCCGCGCCACGATGAGATGCTGACCCAGGTTCGACCAAGGTCGGCCAGTCCGCGCTGAATCGAGCGCACTCTGTCGCCGGTATGATCGGGGTCTCCGTGGCGGAACGCCTGGAGGTTGAGGTCCGGGCGATGCAGCGGCTCGCAGCGCGCACTCCGGTCGAGCAGCGTGTGAAAGCGCCGCGCCAAGTCGATGCCCGCAGCGATATCCTCGCCGAGTCGGCGGCTGCCGACGACCTGGAGCAGCGCCCATAGCACCAGCGCATCGCCGCGCCGCGAACCTTGCAAGCCCCAGCGGCCGCGGTGAGCTTCGCCGCTGGCCGATATTGAGCTCCCTGACCTGCTCACCGACCTGCAGGACCGCACCCAGCTCACGCGCCGCACCATCCACCGCGTCCTCGTTGGCAGCGGGCGGATCGACGACTTCAAGCGCAACCCACAGCAGTTCATCGAACTGGCCGCCGAGGCGATAAGCCGCTGCAAACGCCTCGCCGTGGTAGACGGCATCAAGTACCAGCGCCTGGTCGACGAGTACTACTACGCACAGGAGCTGTTCGAGCGGGAGGAGCTGGCCGGCATCCTGTGGCGCGAGCGACGGCTGCGGCTGGCCGAGGCCGCCGCCTACCGGCGCGGGTTGGCGGCTGCGCTCAAGGACCGCAAGACGGCAAGGGACGCGCTGGCCCATGGCGGGGGCGCTGATCGGCATGAGCCCGTAGCGCGCGCCGTCCGGGCGACAGCCAGCGACACGGCCGAGGCTCTCGCCGACCTGGAGGCTGAAGAGGCCGTGATGCGCAGTGCCCTAAACCTGCTCGCCACCGGACGCAGCGACGCCTACGAGGCGGCGCTCGCCGCCCTGCCCGGCGATACCCGGCGCGCGTGGGAGTGCATGCTCGTCCGCGATCCAGGCGATTTCGAGGAGCCCGCCTTCGCGGATGAAGAGGACTACGAAGCCGAGGAGGATGAGTACGACGACTTGGACGAGGGAGGGGCGGGCGACGGCGGTGCCTACACACCCGACGCCGCGGGGCTGCGCCGCTTCCTCGAGGGCCGGGCCCTGCCGCGGTACACCGGGCGCCGGCACCGGCTGGCCAACCGGCCGCTGATCCGCGAGCAGG
>VGEJ01000002.1 GCA_016869335.1 Alphaproteobacteria bacterium
GGGCGCTGCGATGTGCTGCGCTGCCGCTATCACGGCTGGGTCTACGATGGCGAGGGCCGGCTCCGGCGCACGCCCGATTTCGGCCCGGCCGAGGACTTCGTCCGCGATGACTTCGCGCTCTCCCCGGTGCGCACGGCGAGCTGGCGCGGACTGGTGTTCATCTGTCTCGACGTGGCGGCGGCGCCGCTCGAGGACACCATCGCCGACTTCGCCGAGTTGGCGGCGGCCGTACCGCTCGAGCGGTTCGTCCTCGACAGCACCGCAACGCACGCGTTCGCATGCAACTGGAAGACCTACATCGAGAACTACCTCGAGGGCTACCACATCCCGGTCGTGCATCCGCGGCTCAATCGTGAGATCGCGATGGCCGAGTACCGGGTCGAGGTGGGGTGGCGCTGCGTGCGCCACATCGCACCGCTGCGCGAGGACGCGCGCGGTAGCGCCGTCTACGCCGGCCTGTGGGCGTGGATCGCGCCCAACGCCGCGATCAACGTCTACGGCAGCGGCGCCAGCATCGAGTGTGCCTGGCCGCTCGGCCCGACGACCATGCGGCTCGATTATCTCTATCTGTTCGCCGCGACCGACGAGGCGGGGGCGGAGCAGCGCGCGGCGACGACCGTGATGTCGCGCGCGGTGACCGCCGAGGATCAGGCGATCTGCGAGGCCGTCCAGCGCAACCTCGCCGCCGGGGTCTACGAGCGTGGCCGCCTGTCGCCGCGCCACGAGGCCGGCGTGCACTACTTCCAGTCGCTGATTCGCGCCGCCCTCGGGTAGCGCAGCCCTCCATCAGCCGCCGGGCGGACAGCCCTCTTGCGCCGCCGCGGTCGGGCCAGCCGCCGGCGCGACGGCACCTGGCTCCCCAGCGCCCTGGGGCACGAACTCGGCAGCTTCCTGTTCGACCGCGTCGATCTGTTCCGCGGTCAGCATGCCGCGCACGGAGTCGCGATGGAGTTGCGCCTCGGCGTTGTCCCGAAGCGCTACCAGGAGCCAGTAGTAGGCCCGTTCCGAATTCGGCGGACCGCCCTCGCCACGCGCATACATGTGGGCGAGGAAGACCTGAGCGCGCGTGAAGCCGCCTCGGGCCGCGATCTCGATGTGGTTCAAGGCTGCCGCCGGCTCGCGCTCGACGCCTTGACCGCGATAGTAGAGGCGTCCGAGATCGAACTCGGCCTCGATCGAGCCCAAGGAGATCGCGCGCCGGAACAGCTCCGCCGCTTGCCCGAGGTCGCGGGTGACGCCGGAGCCGAAGTAGTAGAGGTAGGCGAGGTGGCGGTTCGCTTCGACGTCGCCGAGTTCCGCCGACTCCGTGAACAGCCTCGCCGCCTTCTCCGGATCGATGCGCACGCCGCTGCCATCGCGATGGAACTGGCCGAGGTGGCGCAGCGCCACGGGCTCCTTCTGGGCTGCGGCGCGCCCGTACCATTCGGCCGCTGCGTCGTAGCTCTGCGACACGCCGTCGCCAGTCTCGTATGCGAGACCGAGCGCCGTTTCGGCTCGGGCGATGCCGCCTTCGGCGGCCTTCCGGTACCACGACAGGGCGGCGGCCCGATCCATCACGACGCATTGGCCGCGGTCGTACATCGTCGCCAGCCAATAGGCGGCCTCGCTACTGCCGGCGGCCGGCTCCGCAGCCAGCAGGCGATGGGCGCGGGCGTAGGCGCCGGTCGATAACGCTTCGAGCGCAGCGCCCGTGTCTGCGACCGCGGTCGGCGCCGGCGCCAGCACCAGCCAGCAAAGGAGTACAGCGACGCCAGCGAGACCGCGTCGCTTGAGCGGGCTGGGACCCTCGTACACTGACCGTCGACCTCGCTGGAGCAAGCAATACACCGCCCCGCCCCCAGTACGGCTGGCTTGCCTCACGGCGCTCGATCTACGAATGTTAAGCAACAAGCGTGCCACAGAGGTTGTCTCGCCGCGGCAACGACTTAGCTGCCCTGCCTAGTGCACTCAACGGCACACTTGTAAAGTGCCCCGACAGAGGGGGGGCCGGACTCGGCCATGGTGGCCGCGCCCGGAATCGCACGGTTCCGCGGTTTCGGCCTCGAGAACCGCCATTTCAACCGATGTAAAGCCGGTTGACGGATGGCTGGCCACCGGGCCGTGGCGGCCGGCGGGCCGTCCCCAGGGCGAATCGCGGCGCCAGCAAGGAAACGCTTGCCTTCGCGGCAATCGCGGCGACAATCTTCCCGCCCGCGCCCCGGTGCGCCCTGGGCGTTGGAGTGCCGCGCCGCGCGCGGAGTGGTCAATGTGGCGCCGGCGATGGTGATGGAAACAAGCGTCTTTCGCTACATCCTGAGGCACAGCAAGCGCGAGCAGGGGTACATCCTGTTCATCGTGCTGGTGTCGATGCTGTTCTACTACCTCGCCCTGAACTTGCCGAAGACCATCGTCAACGAGGCGATCCAGGGCAACAGCTTCCCAACGGCCGAAACGGAAGCCCCGTTCCTCCATACCGTCGTCGGCGTACCGGCGTTCCTGGGGGGCGGCGAAGTCGAGCTGTTCCCCGGTGTGCCGCTCGATCGCATCGGCTACCTGATGGCGCTGAGCTTCTCGTTCCTCGGCATGGTGCTGATCAACAACGGCCTCAAGTACTACATCAACACCACGAAGGGGCGCCTCGGCGAGCGCATGCTCCGCCGTCTGCGCTATCAGCTCTTCGACCGCATCATGCGCTTTCCGCTACCGCACTTCCGCAAGGTGAAGGGGGCGGAGCTCGCGACGATGATCAAGGACGAGGTGGAGCCACTCGGCGGCTTCATCGGCGACGCCTTCGTGACCCCGGCGTTCCTCGGCGGGCAGGCACTGACGGCGATGCTCTTCATCATGATGCAGAGCGTGGCGCTGGGCTCGGTGGCGCTCGCCGTCGTGCTCGCCCAGGCGATCATCATTCCACGGCTGCGCAAGCGCATCCTCAGGCTCGGCCGCCAACGCCAACTCACCGCCCGCGCTCTGGCCGGTCGGGTCGCCGAGTGCGTCGATGGCGCACGCGAGATCCACGCCAACGACACCTCGAACTACGAGCGTGCCGATATCGCCGATCGTCTCGGCCTGATCTTCAAGATCCGGTTCGAGCTCTATCAGCGCAAGTTCGCGACCAAGATGCTCAACAACCTGCTGGCGCAGGTCACGCCCTTCGTTTTCTACTCGGTCGGCGGCTACTTCGCGATCATGGGCGATCTCGACATCGGTGCGCTCGTCGCCGTGATCGCCGCCTACAAGGACATGCCCGGGCCGCTCAAGGAGCTGATCGACTGGGACCAGCAGCGCCAGGACGTCCAGATCAAGTACGAGCAGGTGATCGAGCAGTTCCAACCGGACCGCATGCTGCCGGAAGAGGCGCAGCAGACTGGCCTGGCGCGGCCCGAGCGGCTGAGCGGTGATCTCGTGGCGAGCAACGTCACTTACGCCGACGAGGGCGGCGTCAAGCTGATCGACGCTCTGAGTTTCCGCGTCGCCGTGCGCGACAAGGTGGCGGTGGTCGGCGGGCCGGGTTCGGGGAAGCGCGAGCTTGCGATGCTGCTCGGCGGGCTGATCAGACCGACGGGTGGGATGCTGACCATCGACTCGCTCGATCTCGGCCGTGCCGCCGAGGGCGTCACCGGGCGGGGGATCGGCTACGTCGGTCCGGACACCTACCTGTTCCCGCTGACCCTGCGCCAGAACCTGATGTACAGCCTCTGGCACGAGCCGACCCGGGAGCGCGAATACCCGGAGGAGGAGCGGCGCGCGGTCGCCTGGCAGATCGCCGAGGCGAAGCGCACCGGCAACATGGTGCTCGACGTCCGGGCAGATTGGGTGGACTACGAATCGGCCGGCGTGGCGAGCGCCGAAGAGCTCGACGCGCGGCTTCTCGGCGTGTTGCAGGAGGTCGAGTTCGAGCGCGACGTTTACGAGCTAGGCCTGCGCGGAGTGGTCGACCCGGCCGTACACCCCGGCCTCGCCGCCGCGGTGCTGCGCATGCGCCAGATGGTGCGCCGCCAGCTCGAGGACCCCCGGCTGGCCGGTCTGGTCGAGCCGTTCGACTGGGAGCGCTACAACGCCAACGCGACGCTCGGCGAGAACCTGTTGTTCGGCGTTCCGGTCAACAGCGCCTTCAACACCGAAAGCCTGGCGCAGAATCCATACGTTCAGACCGTGCTGGAGAGGGCGGGCCTGAGCCGCGACCTCTTGGACCTCGGCCGCAACGTCGCGGCGACGATGGTCGAGTTGTTTGCCGGCCTGTCGCCGGGGCATGAGTTCTTCGAGCGGTACAGCTTCATCCGGTACGAGGACCTGGCGGTCTTCAAGGCGCTCCTGAGCCGCGCCGAGGCGGTCGGCCTCGACAAGCTCTCGGCCGATGACCGGGCCCGTCTGACCTCGCTCTCGTTCAAGCTGCTGCCGGCCCACCGCCTGGGCGGGCTCGAAGAACCGATGCAGGCGCGCATCGTCGCCGCGCGCCACGTGTTCAAGCGCGACCTGCCGGCCGAGCTCCAGGGCACCGTCGCGTTCTACGACGCCGAGCAGTACAGCGGTGCGGCGCCGCTGCTCGACAACATCCTGTTCGGCAAGGTCGCCATCGGGCTCGCTGACGCGAACAGCCGGGTGCAGGCGCTGGTCGCCGAGCTGCTCGAGGAGGCCGGGTTGCGCGACGACGTGGTCAGGGCGGGCCTCGAGTACTCGGTGGGGGTCGGCGGCACGCGGCTATCGGGGCCGCAGCGGCAGAAGATCGCACTGGCGCGCGCGCTGCTCAAGCGGCCCGACCTGTTCGTGCTCGATGAGGCTACGGCCACGCTCGAGGGCGGCGCGCAGAAAAAGGTCATGGACGGGCTCTTGCGCCGCAACGAGCCCTTCGGCGTGGTCTGGATGCTCCACCGCGCATCCCTGGCGCGGCAGTTCGACATCGTGCTCCTGATGCGGGACGGCCGTATCGTCGAGAAGGGTACGTACGACGAGCTCAACCGCGAAGGCTCGCTGTTCGCCCAGCTCCTCCAGCACGACTAGCGTCTGGACCGGTAGCTACGACCGGCGCTAGCGGACGACGCCGATGTCATCGGCGGTCAGCAGCGCTTCGAGCGTGAGCCCATGCGCCGCGAGCGTTTCGGCCGCCCCCTCCTGGCGATCGACCAGGGTGATGACGCGGGCGACGGTGCAGCCGATCTCGCGCACCGCCGCGACCGCCTTGAGCACCGAACCGCCGGTGGTGGTGACGTCCTCGAGCAGCGCGACGCGCTCACCAGGGCTGAGGATGCCCTCGATCCTCTCCTTCGTGCCATGCGCCTTTGGCTGCTTGCGGACGAAGAAGCCGGCGACCGGCACCCCCATCTCATGGCTGCGGAGCGCCACCGCGGCGACGACCGGCACGGCGCCCATCTCGAGCCCGCCGACGGCATCCACCCCGGCCCCGCGCAGGCGCTCGACGATCAGACTGGCGATCAGATACGCACCCTCAGGGTGGAAGATCGTTGCCTTCATGTTGAAATAGAAACGGCCCATGCGTCCCGAGGCGAGCCGTATCTCCTGCCCGGCGGGCAACTGGATCAGCGACCGCTCGCGCACCAGGGCGCACAGCCGCGCGGTTTCGGTCATGGCAGGGAACGTAGGCCAAACCCCCGCACGCGACAAGGAACCAGGACGGGACCGGGTGCGCTATACTCCGCCGCCCCGTCGTGCGAGCCCCGACATGATCCCGTGCCAGCGCCGTCTGTTCGACCTGCCGCGCGACGTTGCCTTCTTCCGTTCCGCCGCCATGGCGCCGAGCCTCTTGGCGGTCGAGGCGGCGGGGATCGCCGGGCTCAAGCGCAAGCGCCATCCCTGGCTGCTCGGGCACCAGCAGTACTTCACCGATGTCGATACGCTGCGCGGCCTATTCGCCCAACTGATCGGTGCGAGCGCCGAGGACATCGCCGTCGTCCCCTCGGCGAGCTACGGCATCGGCACCGCGGCAGCCAACCTGCCGGTCGCGGCGGACCAGGGCATCGTCGTGCTCGCCGAGCAGTTCCCCTCGAACGTGTATCCGTGGCGCGCTGTGGCTGCTGAGCGCGGCGCCCGCGTCGTCACCGTGCCGCGTCCGGCCGACCTCGACTGGACCACGGCGGTGCTCGAGCGGATCGACCGCACTACCGCGGTCGTCGCCCTGCCCCAGTGCCACTGGACCGACGGCAGTATGGTCGATCTCGTCGCGGTCGGAGCGCGCTGCCGCGCACTCGGCGTGCCGCTGGTGCTCGACACCTCGCAGTCGCTCGGGATGCGGCCGCTCGAGGTCAAAGCGATCCAGCCCGACTTTCTGGTCAACGTGCTGTACAAATGGTTGCTCGGCCCTTATGGCATGGCGCTCCTCTACGTCGCGCCGCAGCATCACGGCGGCCGCCCGCTCGAGCACAACTGGGTCAACCGGGCGGGGTCGGAGGACTATTCGCGCCTTGTCAACTACCGCGACGATTATCAGCCCGGCGCCCGGCGCTTCGACGTCGGCGAGCGCGGCAACTTCGTCACCGTCCCGATGGCGATCGCCGCGCTGCGCCAAATGCTGGCATGGGGCGCGGCCAATATCGCCGAGACCGTGGCGCCGCTCATGCGCGCGATCGGCGAGCGCGCGGCGGCGCTTGGGCTGCCCGTCCCGCCCGAGGGCCGGCGCGTCGGGCACATGATCGGGCTGCGTGCGCCGGCCGGCCTTCCCCCCGGGCTCGCCGATCGGCTCGGGGCCGAGGGTGTGCACGTCAGCGTACGCGGCGATGCGATCCGCATCGGCGTGCATGTGTTCAACGACGCGGACGATGTCGACCGGCTGTTCGCGGCCCTCGAGCGCACCTTCGCCGCTGCCGGAGCGGCACGCCTCAAGACGGTATCGGTGTAGCCACCATGCGGGTGGAGCACGATGCGGCGGCGAGCGAACCCGGAATCGCGCGCGGACTTCTCGCCTTCGACAATCCCGTGCTGGCGGGCTATCGCTGGCCGGTGATCGAGATCACGGGCGCGGCGCCCGGCCCGCGGCTCTGCATCACCGGCGGTACGCACGTCAACGAGCTGTCGAGCCTGGAGGCTGCGATCCGGCTCGGCCGCGCGTTTGCGCCCGAGCGCCTGGCGGGCCGGGTCAGCATCCTGCCGGCGGTGAACGTGCCGGCCCTTTATGAGCACACGAGGGATCTCTGCCCGGTGGACGGCTTGAGCATTCACTGGCAATACCCTGGCGACCCGAAGGGCAGTTTCAGCCAGGCGCTGGCGCACGCGATCTTCCATGAGTGGGCGGACGACGCCTCGGCGCTGATCGACCTGCACGGTGGCGACCTGCACGAGAAGTTCTCGCGCTATGTCGTATGGCAGCGCTCCGGCGACGCCGCGCTTGATGCCAGCAACGCAGCGCTCGCGCGCTGCTTCGACACCGATTTCATCGTCACGCTGCCCGAATCGGTCATGGAACGGCCGGGCCGCTGCTGCACCGCCGCGGCGAAACGGGGTCGCCTGGCCCTCGTCGTCGAGGGCGGCAGCGAGGCAAAGTTCGATGAAGCCCATGCGCAGCACCATGTCGATGGTGCGCTGAACGTCGCGCGCGCGCTCGGCATGATCGGCGGCGATCCGACGCCGTCCCGGCGCGAGCCGCGTGCCGTCGCGGACTACGCCTTCTTGCGGGCACCAGCCGATGGCTTCTTCTACCCCCGCATCGAACCGTGCGATCGGGTGGGGCGGGGGCAGGTCTTGTTCGAGTGTCGCGACTGGTTCGGCCGGCCGACCGGCACCGTGGTCGCACCGGCGTCCGGCTACATCATGTGGCGGACGAGCCACCTCACCGCCAAGCGCGACTCCTGGCTTGGTGCCATCGGTATCCCTGTGGCTTGAACCACGTGGCGGCGCCGCCGCGGAGGAGCAGCATGAAGGTGGTGTTCCACTACGACGCGAGCCCGGCGTTGCTCGGCCAGCTCCGAGCCCTGGAACGGCATGGGCTCGCGGTCGATCCATGCGGCGAGAGCGACGATGCGCGCTTCACCGCGCTGATGCGCGAGGCGGTCGTGCTGTGGCACTGCCTGCGCCCCGTCAGCGCGGCGGATATCGCCGCCGCGCCCAAGCTGCGCCTGATCCAGAAGATCGGCATCGGCGTCAACACCATCGACCTCGAAGCGGCCAGGGCCAGGGGCGTCCGCGTCTGCAACATGCCAGGAACGAACAGCCGCGCGGTCGCCGAGCAGGCGCTGATGCTCATGCTCGCCGCGGCCCGCGGGCTCGGCGTCTACGACCGGGCGACCCGCGCCGGTCGCGGGTGGAGCCTGCCGCCCGCGCTGCAGGACGCGTTCGGCGAGATCGCGGGGCGCACGGTGGGGCTGGTGGGCTACGGCGCGGTGCCGCGCCTGCTCGCGCCCATTCTCGTGGCCATGGAGGCCCGTGTCCTTTACACCGACCTCGCGCCCATCACCGGCGCGCTCGCCGCGTGGCGGACGCTGCCCGATCTGCTCACCGAGTCCGACATCGTATCGCTGCACGTCCCGCTAACGGCCGCGACGGCCCGCCTCATCGACGGCGCCGCGCTGGCGCGCATGAAGGATGGCGCGATCCTGGTCAACACCGCGCGCGGCGGCCTCATCGATCAGGCGGCGCTGGTCGCGGCATTGCGCTCGGGCAAGCTGCGCGCGGCGGGGCTCGATGTCTTCGCCGCCGAGCCGGTGCCTGGCGACGAGCCGCTGCTCACGCTCGACAACGTCGTGCTGAGCCCCCACGTGGCCTGGCTGACGCCCGAAACGCTCGCGCGCAGCCTGGTGGTGGCAGTCGAGAACTGCCGCCGTCTCGCGGCGGGCGAGCCGCTCCTCCACCAGGTCGTCTGACAGCGTTCATGTCGGGCCGCGCGGCGCTCGGTCGAGGCGGCGCCTGAGCGCGGCGAAATGCAGCTCGGCTTGGTGCAGGCGTCTCGGCGAGTCGCCCTCGGCGATGCCGACGACCTCGCCGGCGACGCGGCGCGGCCGGCCCCGCGCGGCGGCCACGAGGCGCTGGCTGTTCAGCGCCCGGTCGAGCAGATAGAGCTTACGCACCGCTAGCGCGATGGTGGGCGCGGTCAGCGCCACCAGACCGTCGGCGCGGAGCAGCACGGTGCGCGAGCCGAGCGCGGCGACCAGCTGCCGCACCGCCATCTCCCGGTCTTGCTCCGACGGTGCCTCGAGATACGCGACGTCGTCGTAGAAGCGCAGTCCGCTGATCGTCGAGACCTCGAGCCGGCCGTCTTCGAGCTGCGCCAGAGCCTGCGCCCGGGCCGGGTGGCCGACGAAGACGCAGCGCGTCGCCGGCTGAGCGCGGTAGAGCGCCGCGTGCACCTCAGGGAAGAGCGCCGACAGCCCGCGGGCGTCTTCCGTTCCGGCAGCCCCACACCGGTATAGGCCCGCCGCTGTCACCTCGGCGAAGCCGAGCCCGGGCGGACTGAGCAGGAACGCCGACCCCCTCTGTCGTGCGCTCAGGCTCGCGCCGAAGCCACCGTCCAGCCTTTCGGCCGCGAGCACCCGGTGAGCCGCGGCAAGTTCCTCCCGCAGCTCGTGCTCCACGGCCAACTGGGTCACTGCTTGTAGTCCGGCTCCTCGCGATCGAGCACGCGCTTCAGCGCCTCGAAGTGTCGCTCGGCCAGCCAGTCGAGGCCCTTGAACTGCTCCTCCGCCACGCTCAGCACGTCCTGGCGGATGCGGCGGAGCGCCCGGCCGGTCGAGCGCGCCAGCACCTGCGACTCGGCCGCGCGCTCGAGGAAGTACAGCCGATCGAACGCCGTCGCCACGGTCGGACCGGTGACCATGACCCCGTGATTGGCCATCATGAGCACGGAACGCTCGCCGAGCTTGCCGGCGACCCTCTCGCCCTCGGCGAGGTCGAGTGCCACGCCCGCGAAGTCGTCGTCATAGGCGACCTGGTTGAGAAACCGCAGGCCGGCGATGGTGATCGGCTCGAGCCGCTCGCCCTCGAGACAGGTGAGCGCCGTCGCGTAGGGCATGTGGGTGTGCAGCACGCAGGCGGCGCGGTCGTGCGCCCGGTGGATGCCGCCGTGCAGCACCATGGCGGTGCGCTCGATCTCACCCTCGCCCGCCACCCTGTTGCCGTCGTCATCGACGATCATCAGGTTCGAGGCCGTCACCTCGGACCAGTGCAGGCCGAAGGGGTTGAGGAAGTACTGATCCACCGTACCGGGCACGCGCAGCGTGAAGTGGTTGCAGATGCCCTCGTGCAGCCCGAAGCGGACGGCAAGGCGGAACGCCGCGGCGAGATCGACGCGGGCCTGTCGGACGGCTGCGGTTTCCATGCTGTCTCCGTCGGCGAAGCGCGGGAAAGACAACAGTTAGCGCGACTCGGTCCCCCGCCACAACCCCATGCACGGCGGGTCGGCCCTGCCGCGGTTGCGAGCCTGCGGCCATCGCCTATACTGCGCCGCCGGTTGACGACACCATCCGGCACCATGAAGAGAGCGCATGGTCCGTGCAACCAGGAGCGACGTGAAGAAGGTCGTCCTCGCCTACTCGGGCGGGCTCGACACCTCGATCATCCTGCGCTGGCTGCAGGAAACCTACGGCTGCGAGGTCGTCACCTTCACGGCCGACCTCGGACAAGGCGAGGAGCTTGGCCCTGCCAAGGCCAAGGCCGAGCTGATGGGGGCGCGCGAGATCTTCGTCGAGGACCTGCGCGAGACGTTCGTGCGCGACTACGTCTTCCCGATGTTCCGCGCCAACGCGCTCTACGAGGGGGCGTATCTCCTCGGCACCTCGATCGCGCGGCCACTGATTGCCAAGCGCCAGATCGAGATCGCCCAGGCGACCGGGGCGGACGCGGTGGCCCACGGCGCGACGGGCAAGGGCAACGATCAGGTGCGCTTCGAACTCGCCTACTACGCGCTCAACCCCGACATCCGGGTGATCGCGCCGTGGCGCGAGTGGGATCTCGGCTCGCGCGAGGCGCTCGTCGCCTACGCCGAGCGCCACCAGATCCCGATCCCGCGCGACCGCCGCGGCGACGCGCCGTTCTCGGTCGATGCCAACCTCCTGCACACCTCCTAGGAGGGCAAGGCGCTGGAAGACCCGGGCCACGAGCCCGAGACCTACATCTTCAACCGCACCATTGCGCCCGAGGATGCGCCCGACCGCCCCACCTATGTCGAGATCGGCTTCGAGCATGGCGATCCGATCAGCGTCGATGGCCACGCGTTGTCGCCCGCGGCACTGCTCGGGCGGCTCAACGACCTTGGCGGCGCCAACGGGGTCGGGCGGCTCGATCTGGTCGAAAACCGCTATGTCGGCATGAAGTCGCGCGGCGTCTATGAGGCGCCCGGCGGCACGATCCTCCATGCCGCGCACCGGGCGATCGAAAGCATCACGCTGGACCGCGGCTCGGCCCACCTCAAGGATGAGCTGATGCCGCGTTACGCCGAGCTGATCTATAACGGATTCTGGTTCGCGCCCGAGCGCGAGATGCTGCAGGCGGCGATCGACCACTCGCAGCGCTACGTCACGGGCAGCGTCCGGCTGAAGCTCTACAAGGGGGGCATCCAGGTCGTCGGGCGCACCTCGCCGCACAGCCTCTACAGCCTGGCCCACGTCACCTTCGAGCAGGACTCGGTCTACGACCAGCGCGACGCCGAGGGCTTCATCCGGCTGAACGCGCTGCGGCTGCGCATCCTCAACCGCGCCCACCGGCGGTAGTCTGCGGGTCTCATCCTACCGGGGCCCCTCGAACACGAGCGTTCTTCCGATAGCATAGCAATGCAAGCTGGTCGGCACGTAGCGGACCACGATACCGTCCACCGTTTGGTCACCCGCTTGCGTTCGCGTAGTGACGAAGGGCGGCCGCAACAGCGACGGGTTGGCCTTGCAGAAGACGACTAACCCGGCCAACTCTTCGTTCGGTCGATGAAACGCTCGGTCCGACCACTTCACCTCGGTAGCCCACAACGGACTCTGCTCACGCACGTGATTGTAGACGATGTCGACTTCTCCGTGCTTCCAGCGGGCGTAGCGAATTGGCGCCATATACCCGTGGGGATTCTGCCATTGCGCCACTGTTGCTGTCTCGGCGAGCCGACCCATGGCTTCGTGATCGGCCGTCACGCTCCCGAACAGGGCCGCGTAGAGCGAGGGGTTGGTCAGGTGGACCTTGAAGGACAGCTCGCGCCGGAATCGCCTTCCCGTGTCGGCGATGCGCGTCAGCCGGATTATGAGAAACGCCGCGTCGAGGTACTCGAGGTACTTGCGGAGGGTGTTCTTGGCGACGCCCGAGGCCTGCGCCAGTCCCTGGACGCTGACCTCGCTGGACGTGTTGTGGGCCAGCGTCGTGAACAAGCGGTAGAGCTCGCGCACATCAGCGATCCCATAAAGCGTCGGCAAATCGCGGAGCATCACCTTGTCAATGATGTCCCCGCCGATGTAACGGGGTGCGTCTCGCCGAACCTCGGGAATCAGGACGCTTTCGGGGTAACCGCCGTAGTTGAGGTAATTCACGAACTCCGCGTTCAGCGCTTCTATATCGGTGGTCGCGAAGGTGACGATTTCGCCGGGATCAGCCTTGCGGATCAGCTCTTCTTCACGGCCGATAAAGCGGAGGTACTCGGCGAAGCTCAGGGGCGGCAGGGTGAAATCCGTGAAACGCCCGGACCCCGACTCGCGGGTCTTCATGCGGAGCGCTGCGGCGGCCGATCCAGAGGCGACGAAGCGGATACTGGGGTAGGAGTCCACGAGCGACTTGAGGTGGATCTCCCAGCCCGCGAAATACTGGACCTCGTCGAACAGAACGAAGAGCCGTCGCCTGACCGGATGGCCGTGTACCTCGCGGAACAGACGGACAAAATCCTCCAGCCTAAGGTCCAGATAGACCGGGGTATCGAGGGAAGCATAGAGGATGGTCTTCGGGTCGGCACCGCCGGCGATAAGCTCCGCCACCATCTGCTGGAGCATAACCGTCTTGCCGACGCGCCGTGGCCCCATCAGGATCACGGCGCGTCGGACACTTCGCTCTGCCGCGAGCTTGAAGAACGGCTCGAAGTAGGAGCGGCGCCGCGTGAACTCCGGCCGATAGTCGCGGCCTTCCCGCCACCACGGATTGTCGAACGCGAGGCGGCCCTGGATGGCGGTTTCGCTGACAGGTCGCACGTTCTTGAACTAAGATCAACCGGTTGATCTTAGTATCCTAACGTGCCTCCGACCGCCGAGCAAACGTAATACACCGCCTCAAGTCCCGGGCACGGCGATGCCGTGCTGGCGGCACGCGGCGGTGACGGTGTTGGCAAGCAAGCAGGCGATGGTCATCGGCCCGACGCCGCCGGGAACCGGGGTGATCGCCCCGGCCACCGCGGCCGCCTCGGCGTAGGCGACATCTCCCACCAGCCTCGTCTTGCCGGCACCGGCGTCGATGCGGTTGATGCCGACGTCGATCACCGTGGCGCCCGGCGCGATCCAATCGCCCCGCACCATCTCGGCGCGGCCGACCGCGGCCACGACGATCTCAGCTCGGCGGCACTCGGCGGCGAGGTCGCGGGTGCGCGAGTGGACGATCGTCACCGTACAGCTCTCGCGCAACAGCAGCGCCGCCATCGGCTTGCCGACGATGTTGGAGCGGCCGAGGACGATCGCGCGCCGGCCCGCGAGATCGCCGAGCGTCTCCTTCAGCATCAAGAGGCAGCCGAGCGGCGTGCACGGCACGAGTCCCTCCTGCCCGGCCCACAGCCGGCCGGCGTTGACCGGGTGGAAGCCGTCGGCGTCCTTGGCCGGGTCGATGGCAGCGATGATCTCGGCCTCGCCAACCTGGGGCGGCAGCGGCAGCTGCACCAGGATGCCGTGCACCGCCGGGTCGGCGTTGAGTGCCTCCACCTGGGCGAGCACGCTGGCGTGGCTCGCGTCGGCCGGAAGGTGGTGGTCGAAGGCCGCCATGCCGGACTCGCGGGTCTGCTTGGCCTTGCTCCGCACATAGACCTGGCTCGCCGGGTTCTCGCCGACCAGGACGACGGCAAGCCCCGGGGTCAGTCCGTGCGTGCGCTGGAGCGCCGCGACCTGCGCTGCGACACGGGCGCGAAGCCGCTCGGCGAAGGCCTTGCCGTCGATCACGCGGGCCAGCTCAGCCATGGCGTTTCACCCATTGCTCGAGGCGTGCGATGGTCTCGCTGCCCGCGCCCGCGATCAGCACCGATTTCTGCCTGCGGTGGCCGCCGGCGCGGAGCGAAAGGCGGCTCTTCGGCATGCGTCAGGCGCGAGCAAGCAGGGCGAGGAGCGCGGCGTTAGCTTTGCCGCCCTCGGCGGGAGCGTTGACCCGGGCGATGACGAAGGCGGCGCCGGAGCCATCGGTCCGCACCCCATCGAGGCCCGCGCCGCGGGCCTTTGGGGCAACCCGGACGGCGACGATCACCCATCCCGCCACCACCGCCCACGGAGGCACGCGCCGGCACCTAGAGCAGCATGTAGTGCAGCAGGTCGCGCACGAAGAAGAGCGCGATGATGAGCACGACCGGCGACAGATCGATGCCGGCGATGCTCGGCAGGATGCGACGGATCGGCGCGAGCGCCGGCTCGCTCACCCGGTCCAGGAAATCGCCGATGGCATAGACGATCCGGTTGCGGGGGTTGATGACGTTGAACGTCACCAGCCAGGTCAGCACCGCCGAGGCGATGACCAAGCAGATGTAGAGGGTAATGATCGAGTCGATTAGATTGGCGACGGCGGTCATTGAACGGCGCTGGCAAGGGGCCCAAAAGCGGCCCGACTATAGCATGATGCCTCCGCGCGCCAGCCTGCCCCGGCGGGCGGGCGGGCCGATCGCCCGACCTTGACAGGGCGCGCGGGCTGGAGCCATGGTGGGCGCCGCGCGGCCGGGGCTGCGCCGCGTGGGGCCGTAGCTCAGCTGGGAGAGCGTCGCGTTCGCAATGCGAAGGTCAGGGGTTCGATCCCCCTCGGCTCCACCACCTTCCCCCGCCGAGTGAGGGTCGGGCGGCGGCCGTGATCCCGCTGCACGACGATAACCCGACGACGATCCGCCCCCTGGTCACCTACGCGGTGATCGGCTTGGCGGTGCTGGTGTTCCTGTGGCAGCTCACCCTGCCCGAGCGCGCAGCCGAGGGTGCCTACTATGCGCTCGGGCTCGTGCCGGCGGTGCTGTTCGGCACCGCCAAGCTGCCGGCCGAGCTCGCCTGGGTGCCGCCCGAAGCCACCGTCATCACCTCGATGTTCATGCACGGCGGGCTGCTGCACATCGGCGGCAACATGCTCTACCTGTGGATCTTCGGGAACAACGTCGAGGACGCGATGGGGCATATCCGCTTCGTCGCGTTCTATCTCCTGTGCGGGGTGGCAGCCGCGCTCGCCCAGGCGTTCCAGGATCCCAGCTCGACCGTACCGATGGTGGGCGCGAGCGGGGCGATCGGTGGTGTGCTCGGCGCCTATCTCCTCCTGTATCCGCGCGCCCGTATCCTCGTCTTCGTCCCACTCGGATTCTTCTCCCAGATGCTGCGCGTGCCGGCATATGTCGTGCTCGGCTTGTGGATCGTGCTGCAGCTCATCAGTTCGGCGCAGCCGACGGCGGCGGGCGGCGGTGTCGCCTACTGGGCCCATATCGGGGGTTTCCTGGCCGGGCTGGTGCTGATCCTGGCGTTCAGGCGGCCAGGCGTCGCGCTCCTCGATCGCGGGCGCGCGGCCGGGCCGTGGCGACAGGGCGGCAGCGGCCGTCCCCGCCGCGGCTCCTGGGGCTGACCGTCGGCCGATTATCGTGCGGTCGTCGGTTTCAGGGCGTGAAAGCGGCAGAGGCGGAGCGCGCCGCTCTTCACCGCGTTGGTGCGGTGGAGCCAGAGATCGCCTTCGGCGGCCATGGCCCACAGGAAGGCGTGATCGACGCGGCCGGCCTGCTTGAGAGCGCGGATCTCGTTCTGGCACTGCCACCAGGCACTGGTCACCATTTCGCAGAACTCGTCGGTCACGTCCTGAGCGATCCGCATGTCGAGGCCGTACTTCGTCAGCTCGTCACGGTAGCGCTTGGTCGGCCAGGGCGACACCGGAACGCCCTCGGCGCGCTGCCACTCGGCGAGTGCCGCGCGCGACTAGCTCTTGCCGAGGTAGGTGGCCGTGTAGACCAGCACCTTGACCACGCTCTTTCCGACGAGCGGATCCCACATCTTCTGGAAGCGATCGAGGAACGACGCGAGCGGCAGGAGATTCCGGTTGTCACCGAGTGCGTTCGCATAGCGCAAGAGGTAGTTGAGCGCCGCCGCCTCGAATCGCGGCAGCTGCTGGTTCACTCTGGGGAGGTCGCCACCGTCGGCGATGGCCAGGTTGAGCCCGACAGTGATCTCGCCTGTGAGCGCGCCGTTCCGGAACACGGGGACCCTGATCGGGTTCATCTTGACCACCTGCGGGCCCTCGGGTGCCGCCTCCTTGTCAGAAGAAGCGGCAACCGATCCCGTCGCCGCGAGCAGCGCGATCAGGAGCGCGGCGAGCCCGCGCCAGAGCACGCGGCGGAACGGCGACCAGAGGAGCGGAACGCCTAACACCACGACGAGGGAACCGGCAACACAGCGGGACCCCGGTTCAGTGCGACTCGCGTGGCACCGGCGCGCCGCTGCCGCCGACGAGGAAATCGAAGTCGCAGCCCCGGTCGGCCTGCAGCACGTGTTGGACGTAGAGGTTGGCGTACCCCCGCTCGTGCGTCGGGGCCGGCGGCGACCAAGCGGCCCGCCGCGCCGCAAGATCGGTGTCAGAGACATGCAGGTGCAGCCGGCGGCGCTCGACGTCGAGCTCAACGGAATCACCGGTTCGCACCAGAGCCAGCGGACCGCCGACCGCCGATTCCGGTGCGGTGTGCAGCACCACGGTGCCGTAGGCGGTGCCGCTCATGCGCGCGTCGGAGATGCGCACCATGTCGGTAATGCCGCGCTCGATCAGCCGCTTCGGCATCGGCATGTTGCCGAGTTCGGGCATCCCCGGATAGCCACGCGGGCCTGTGCCCTTGAGCACAAGTACCGAGTTCTCGCTCACTTCGAGGGTGGGATCGTCGATCCGCTCGCGCATCTCCTCCGAGGTCTCGAACACCACGGCCGGCCCACGGTGGCGCATCAGCGCGGGGGTCGCCGCCGAGGGCTTGATGATGGCGCCGTTGGGGCACAGGTTGCCGCGCAGCACAGCGATCCCCGAGCGCTCCTTGAGCGGGCGGTCGAGCGGGCGGATCACCTCGTCGTTGTAGCAGACCGCATCGGCCACGTTCGCGCCGATGGTTCGTCCATTCGCCGTCGGCGTGTCGCGATGGATCAGATCGCCGAGTGCCTTGACGACGACCGGAATGCCACCGGCGTAATAGAAGTCCTCCATCAGGAACTCGCCCGATGGCATGAGGTTCACCAGGAGCGGCATGTCGTGACCCAGCCGGTCGAAATCATCGAGACCGAGCGGTACGCCGACGCGCCCGGCGATGGCCAGGAGGTGGACCACGAAGTTGGTTGAGCCGCCGATCGCGGCGTTGACCCGGATCGCGTTCTCGAACGCCGGGCGCGTGAGCACCCGCGACAGGCGCAGGTCCTCGTGCACCATCTCGACAATGCGGCGCCCGGCCATGTGGGCTAGCACGTAGCGCCGCGAGTCGGCGGCCGGGATCGCGGCGCCGGTCGGCAGGGTGAGGCCGAGCGACTCGACCATGCTGGCCATGGTCGAGGCCGTGCCCATCGTCATGCAGTGGCCGTTCGAGCGCGACATGCACGATTCTGCCTCCAGGAAGGTGGCCAGGCTCATCTTGCCGCCGCGCACCTCTTCGCTGAACCGCCACACATCGGTGCCAGAGCCGATGTCGCGGCCTTGGAACTTGCCGTTCAGCATCGGCCCGCCCGAGACCATGATCGTCGGCAGATCGACGCTCGCCGCGCCCATGATCTGGGCCGGCGTCGTTTTGTCGCAACCCGCGAGGAGCACCACGCCGTCGATCGGATTGGCGCGGATGCACTCCTCGACGTCCATGCTCATCAGGTTGCGGAACAGCATCGTGGTCGGCCGCATCAGCGTCTCGCCGAGCGAGATGGTGGGGAACTCGAGCGGGAAGCCGCCGCCCTCCCACACCCCGCGCTTCACCGCCTCGGCCAGACGGCGGAAGTGGGCGTTGCAGGGGGTGAGTTCGGACCATGAGTTACAGATGCCGATCGCCGGACGGCCATCGAAAACGTGGTGCGGCAGGCCCTGGTTCTTCATCCAGCTGCGGTGGATGAAGCCGTCGCGGTCGGCCATGCCGAACCACGCGCTGCTGCGCAGACGACGCTCGCTCGTGCTCATGCCCGCTCGCCCCCCTTGGCGCTCATAGCTCCTTCGAGCGTACGACCAGCATCTTCTCGATTTGCATGTCCTTCATCGTGTGATGGATGCCGCCGACGCCGTGGCCGGATTGGCGCAGGCCGGCAAACGGCATCCAGTCGACCCGGAAGGCGGTGTGGTCGTTGACCATGACCGCGCTGGCGTCGAGCCGGCGATAGGCGCGGAGCGCCGTCGCGAGATCGCGCGTGCACACCGCCGCCTGGAACGCGACCGGCAGCGCGTTGGCCCGCGCGATCGCCTCGTCGATGTCGGTGTAGGGGTAGACGCAGACGACCGGCCCGAACACCTCCTCGGTGCTGACGCGCGCTGCAGGCGGCGGGTCGTAGAGCACGGTGCAGGCGTAGCAGGTGGCCGAGATGGGCTTGCCGCCAGCGAGGAGCTCGGCTCCGCCTTTGACCGCCTCGCCGACCCACTCGTGCACGCGCTCGACCTCGGCCGGGCGGATCAACGGGCCGATGTCGGTCTCGGCCCGTGTCGGATCGCCCACCACGAGCTTACCGGCCCCCGCCGCCATACGTGTGGCGACCACGCGCGCGATGCGCGCATCGGCGAAAACGCGCTGCACCGACACGCACACCTGGCCCGCGTGATAGAACCCGCCCTTGACGAGCAGCGGCACCACGTCGTCCAGGTCGGCATCGGCCGCCACGATGACCGGCGCCGCGCCACCGTGCTCGAGCGCGCAGCGCGTCCCCGGTGCGAGCTTGGCGCGCAACGCCCAGCCGACCTTCGGGCTGCCTATGAAACTGAAGAAGCCGACGCGGCCATCGGTCACCAGCCTCTCCGCGACGTCGCGGCCATGGGTGATCACGGCTTGGCACCACTCTGGCGGCAGCCCGGCCTCGCGCAGGATGCCGACGAAGCGGAGGCAACTCAGCGGCGTATCCGCCGCGGGCTTCACCACGACCGGACAGCCGACCACCACCGCCGGGGCGACCTGATGGACGATGAGGTTGAGCGGGTGGTTGAACGCGCTCACGGCGACCACGACCCCGATCGGTTCGTGCCGGGTGAAGGCGAGCCGGATGAGCGAGGAGGCGGTGACACCCATCGGCACTTCGGTGCCCGACTGGGTGCGCAGGCCCTCGATGCAAAGCTTGACGCCATCGATCGCCCGCGCCACCTCGACGCGCGAGTCGATCAGCGGCTTGCCGCCCTCGCGCGCCGCCTCGAGTGCGAGCGTCTCCGCCCGCGTCGTCATGATCTCGGCGGTCTTCTCCAGGATCTCGACGCGGCGCGCGCCGCTGAGCCAGCCATCGCGATCGCGATACAGCCGGTACGCTGTGGCCAGCGCCGTCTCCACCACCGCCGCGTCGGCGGTCGCGGCGGTGGCGATCGCGCTGCGGTCATAGGGCGCCCTCACCTCGTGGTCGGGAGATCGGCTGTCAGCGTTCGGGACCATGAGCCCGAAGTGCGGGAGCTTGGCGGCCATGGCCACTCCTGTGCTGCGCGATCGGCAACCTTACCGCGCCGCCAGGACGTGCCCAACAGCTAAGTTGGTGGGCACGGCGGCGGTGGCGGTGCCAATCCGGTCGGCGGGCGCTGGCCATGCCAGCGGCGGATGAACAGCGGGATGAACACCGCCGCGGCGAGGACGCCGAGGCCGATCAGGCCATGGCGCACGGCGCGCTCGTCGCCCGCCGCGAGCTCGCCGCCCACGTGGCCGAGATAGGTGTAGGCGGCGGCGCCCGGCGCCATGCCGACCAGCGAGGCGAGCGCATAATGGGCCAGCGGAATCCGCGTTAATCCCAGCGCGTAGTTCAGCAGGTTGTAGGGGAACAACGGCACCAGGCGCATGAAGAGGACGAACCGCCAGCCCTCGCTCTCGATGCCTGCGACGACGCGCTTGAAGCGGCCGCCGATATGGCCGGCGACCCAATCGCCGCCGATGTAGCGCGCCGCAAGGAAGGCGAGCACGGCGCCGAGGGTGGCGCCGGTCAGGTTGTAGAGCGTGCCCCACAGCGGTCCGAACAGGAGCCCGCCCGCGACGGTGAGGGCGAGGCCCGGCACGCCGATCGGCGCGCACATGGCGTAGATCAGGATGAAGGCAAGCCAGCCCCACCAGCCATAGAGCTGCACGCTCGCCTGCAAGGCGCCGATGTCGTAGTCGTGGTGGCGCCACACCACAGCGGCCATGAACGCCGCGAGCACCACCGCGAGCGCGATGCGGAAGAAACGATGGCGGTGCGGCTGGCGGGGCATCGCCGCTACCAACGCGCCGGTCCGCCGACCCCGGCCGGGGCCGCCATGGCGCTTGCCGTGTCTGGGAGCACGCCCGATCGTAGCCGATGGGTTCTCATCGCCGGAATGTGGCGTCCCTGACATTGTCGTGAAGGTATGGAAGCTCCCCCACTATTGATGGACGGCCCCGAGATGGCAGCACGCACCATCGCGCTCGCGCATGGTGCCGGTGCGCCGATGGACAGTCCGTTCATGACCTACTTCGCGCGCGGCCTGGCGGACCAGGGATTCCGGGTCGCGCGCTTCGAGTTCCCGTACATGGAGGCGTGCCGGCGCAAGGCGCGCTCGCGCACCCCCGATCCGCAGCCGGTGCTGCTCGCCTGCTGGCGCAGCGTCATGGCTGCGCTCGGTGGGCACGGACTTGTGATCGGCGGCAAATCGCTCGGCGGGCGCATGGCGAGCATGATCGCGGATGATATGGCGGCTGCCGGGCTGGTGTGCCTTGGCTATCCGTTCCACCCGCCGGGAGGGCCCAACGCGCTGCGGACCGAGCACCTCAAGACGCTGAAGACCCCGACCCTCGTCCTGCAGGGGACGCGCGATCTGCTCGGCAATCGCGAGGAGGTGTCGGGCTATGCACGCTCGCCGGCCATCCGCGTGCACTGGCTCGAGGACGGCGACCACGGCTTCAAGCCGCGCCGCGCCTCTGGCCGCACCGCCCAGGACAACTGGAACGAGGCGATCGCCGCGATCGCCGCGTTCGTCAACGCCCTGCCGCGCTAGACTAGACCCTACTTCTTCGGCAGCTTGCCGACGAACGCGCGGGCCAAAGAGAGCCATCCGGCGAGGCGCCAACCGCGGCACTCGGCGGCATCGACCCACACCATCCCGCCCAGCGGGCGGCCCGTGAAATCCATCGGCGCCGCGCCCGGTCGGGCCAGCGCCGCCGCCTCCTTCTCCTTGCCGACCCGGAACATGTAGCGGGTCTTCTCGACACCGCACAGCATGTTGCCGTCGAGCAGAAAGCAGAGCCCGCCGAACATCGACCGCTCGGAGACGCCCGCGACCCCGCTCAGCGCGTGCCGCAGCCGCGTCGCGAGGGCTTCATCGTAGGGCACCGGCGCTTCCTCCGTCGACGCGGCAGGCAGCGATCGATCGCGACGGACTTCGCGATCGATCGCCCTGCTCCGATCAAGACCCCGGATTCTCGCACTTGATGAGGGCAATCCGCGCACCCGCTGGATCCTCGATGATCGCCACCCGGCCGACGCCGGGCACGTTCTCTGGTTTTGCCGCAAGCGCACCTCCAGCTTCCTGGGGCGTTGCGCTGCGAACGGGCTGCGCGCGACCGCTAGCAGCGAGTCAGCCGCGGGCCCAGCGGGCGCGGGCGCCGCGGTCGATCGCTGCGGCGGGCAGCCGGCCGACGCCGAGGCCGACGCGTAGCAGGTTGAGCATGCGCGATTCCTCGTTCGACACCCGGCCATCAGCGGCCGTGATGTCGCACGCCAGCGCGTACGCGGTCTCGCGCAAGGTCTTGGGCAGCGCTCCCTTGACCAACTGGAGCACGGTATCGAGGCCGCGTTCCTGGCCCAGGATATCGGCGCAGCTTTCCGCCGTCTTGGGCAGCTGCTCCTCATCGAAGTCGCGGAACACCGGCAGGGTGCGGATGATGTTGCCGATCGTCAGGAGCTCGCGGTCGGTCATGTTGGCGTCGGCCGCCGCGACCAGCACCATTATGTAGATCAGCGCCGCGTGTTCGGTCATGCCCGTCCTCGCCCCGCCCCGCCACGCCGTCGCTGCGTCGGATGCGCGCAGACCATGGGAAAGCCGGCCCGTGGCGGCAAACGCTATTCGGCCGGTGCGCCGGCGACGAGGCGGCGGGTTTCGGCGATCGCCTCGGCAAGTCCCAGCCGCCGCACCGGAACGCCGGGCGGGAACGCGGCGTGGAGCCGCGAGGGGAACGCCGGATCGAGCATCACGAACACGCCGCGGTCGTCGGCGCGGCGGACCATGCGCCCATAGGCCTGCTTGATCCGGAGCCGCGCCATCATGTCGTCATAGGCTGGGCCGCCGAAGGCCGCCCTGCGGGCGCGGTGCAGGATGTCCGGGCGGGGCCACGGCACCCGGTCGAACACGATGAGGCGCAGCGCCGGCCCCGGGACATCGACGCCATCGCGCAGCGCATCGGTGCCGAGGAGGCACGAATCCGGCTCGGCACGGAAGATATCGACCAGGGTCGCGGTGTCGATGTCATCGACGTGCTGGGCCAGCAGCGTCAGCCCGGCGGCATCGAGCGCCGGCGCGATGCGCCCGTACACCCGGCGCAGCCGGTGGATCGCCGTGAACAGACCGAGCGCGCCGCCGCCGGCGGCAATGAACAGCTCGCGATAGGCCGCGGCCACCTGAGCCAAGTCGTCGCGCCGAACGTCGCGGATGACGATGATGCGGGTCTGGGTCACGTAGTCGAACGGCGAGGGCAAGCTGACCCGATGCGCCGGTAGCGGCAAATGCAGGGCGCCGGTGCGCACCTCGGCGCTGCGCCAGTCCTCGCTTAGGGCCGAGCTGTGGTCGCGCAGCGTCGCCGATGTGATCAGCGCTCCGTGGCAGCGCATGAGCACCGCTTCGGCGAACGGGATCGTCGGGTCGATCCAGTGGCGATGCATGCCGACATCGAAGTCGCGGCCGCCGCGCCGGCTCAAGGCCAACCAGTCGACGAACCGCTCGGGCGTCCCCTCGCCCAGCCCCGCCAGCATCGCGCGCCACGCCCGCACCGTCTCGGCCCGGCGTTCGAGCCCGCGGCCAGCCGCCTCGATGCGCACCCGGCTATCGCTCTCGAGACTGGCGGCCCGCTCATCG
>VGEJ01000003.1 GCA_016869335.1 Alphaproteobacteria bacterium
CACGACCCGAGCGATCCGTTTCCGGCGGGCTTTACGCTCTCCGACACCTGGGGCGAAGGTCCCGTCGGGGCCCCCGTGATCTGAGCGGCGCCGCGCCTCATGCGGCGGCGGCAGCGTGCAAGCGATCGATCAGCATCGCCCCGAGCGCGCCGGCGAGCGCCATCGCGGCCATGATGTGGAAGGCATTGGCGCCGAGCGCTTCGTAGGCGGCGCCTGCCGCCGGCATCGCCACGCCGTACGCGAGGCCCATCACCACGGCGCTATAGAGGCTCTGGGCCGTGGCCGAGAGCCGCGCCGGGACGCTGCGCGCGATGTAGTGCATCGCGCCGAGGTGTGCGGCGCCGAAACTCAGTGCGTGCAGCGGCTGCAGCAGGATCAGCGCCGGCAGCGCGGTGGTGGTTGCCGTCAGCGTCCAGCGCAGCGCTCCCACCAGGCCGCCGATGGCGAGCAGGGTCGCCGGACTCACCCGCCGCAGGATGACACCGCCGACCGCGAACAGCGCGATCTCGGCAAGCACGCTCTCGGCCCACAGCCAGCCCACGGTACCCTGCGTGTGACCCGCCGCTTGCCAGTGCAGGCTGGCGAAACCATAGAGCGCAGCATGGCTCGTCTGCACCAGCGATGCGGCCACAAGGAACAGCACGAAGGCCGGGCTGAGCACCCGGTGCCAGGGAATCGACGCCCCCTTGCCCTCGGCCGGCAAGTGGCGTGGTAGACCAAGGCACGCCGCGAATGTCAAGCCGAGCGCGGCGATGATGAGCCACAGTACGAGGTCGGCGCCGTGCTCGCCAAGTAGCCAGCCGGCACCCACCGAAGCGACGATGAAGGCGAGCGAGCCCCACAGGCGGATCCGCCCATAGTCGAGGCCACGCGCGTAGGCGACGAGCAGGGTCAGGTTCTCGGCTAGCGGTACGAGCGGCGAGAGCGTCGCACCGGCCAGTGCGGCGACGACGAGCAACGGCCAGAAACCGTCTGCGAGCGCGAACAGGACATAGCCGCCCACCGATGCCGCAGCCAGCGCCAGCATGATCGGGCGGCGCGCGCCAGTGCGGTCGGCGAGGTGCGCGAACAACGGGTTGGCGAGCGTCTTGACCCAGGTCGGAGCGGCGATCATGACACCGATCTCGACGGGGCCGAGGCCCTTTGCTTCGAGCCACAGCGGCCAGAACGGCGTGTGGACCCCGACCATCAGGAAGAACGCGGCGTAGAACAGCGCCAGTCGCGTGGCTGGCCAGGCCGCGGCCTGAGGAGACATGCGAGCTACCGAACCAGGGGAAGGAGCGCCGGGCTCAGCCCCCGAGCCGAAGGCGCTGGCCCAGGCCGCCGTGCCGTGCCGGGGCGCTGGCGGTGACCGCGGCCAGGGGCGCCGCATCGCCATAGGGCTCTAGCGCCGCGCTTCCGACGACGCCATGCCCGGCGCGCACGATCATGATGGGCGCGGCACGGTCGGGTCCCGCGGTGGGTAACCCGCTCTGCTCCAGCGATGCCGGCACGCCTGGCACATCGCCGGCCACCGCCTGCCCGATTTCGCTCTCCCGCATGCTGGCCGGTTACGAGACGCTGAAGCCCTTGGCGTAGGTGAAGTAGAGCTCGCGCGCCCGGGCGTACACGGGGCCTGGTTGGAAGTCACGGTCCTCGAGCCGGCTCACCGGCAGGACCTTGCCGTAGTTGCCCGTCGAGAACATCTCATCGGCCGCGAACAGATCGTCCATCGTCACCGTGCGCTCGACGACCTCGATGCCATCGCGCGTGAGGAGATCGAGCACCCTGCCGCGCGTAATACCGGCGAGGAATGTCCCGTTGGGCACCGGCGTGATCGCGATCCCGTTCTTCACCAGCCACAGGTTGGAGGTGGCGAACTCGGCGACATTGCCGCTGGCATCGAGAATGACCGCGCTGTGGAAGCCGCGCTGCTGCGCCTCGCGGAGAGCGCGCCCGACGTTGGGATAGAGGCACGCGGCTTTGGTGTCGGTCGGCGCCGCCTCGCGCGCCGGACGGCGGCGCGTGGAAAGACAGGCGCTGAACCCCTGCGGCGCCGGCAGCGGCTTCTCATGAACGCACAGAAGGAAGCGGGTCGATTCCGGGTCGGGCAGCACGAATCCCTCGGTGGCGTAGAACATGGGCCGGATGTAGAGCTCGGCCTCCGCCGGGAAGCGGCGCACGGTCTCGACGCAGATGTCCATGATCTCGCGCGCCGTAACCACCGGCTTCAGGCCCATCGCGGTGGCCGAGGTGATTAGCCGCTCGCAGTGCTGGTCGAGGTCGGGCGCGAGGCGGGCGAAAGCGCGGGCGCCGTCGAACACCATCGACGAGAGCCAAAACGCGTGGTCCATCGGGCCCATGATCGGCGGGTTGCCTTCGCGCCACTCGCCGTCGAAATAGCAGATCGATCGTTCAGTGCTCATCGACTGAGCGTACACCGCGCGGCCCGGCGCGCCAATGCGCCGACACCCCCATCGCACCCCCCGCGCGCGCCCGCTAAGATGCGGCGGCCATGTGCGGACGCTACATGCTGACGCTACCGACCGAAGTCGTGCGGCGCCTCTTCGACCTCGACGAGCGGCCGAACCTGCAAGCGCGCTACAACATCGCGCCGACCCAGGACGCGCCGGTGGTGCGCCTCGCCCACGGTGGGGCGCGGCGCGAGCTCCGGCTCATGCGCTGGGGCCTGGTCCCGTCGTGGGCGAAGGACATCAAGCTCGGCGCCCGCCACATCAATGCGCGGGCCGAGACCGCTGCGACCGTGCCGGCATTCCGCGGCGCCTTCGCGCAGCACCGCTGCCTGGTGCCAGCGGACGGGTTTTACGAGTGGCTCAAGTCCGACAAGGCGCGGCGACCGTTCCGCATCGGCCTGAAGGGGTTCGCGCTGTTCGCCTTCGCCGGACTGTGGGAGCGGTGGCGGCAGCCCGGCGGCGGCGACACGGTGCGATCCTTCTCCATCCTCACGACGGCGTCATCTCCGGGGCTGGCGTGGCTGCACGACCGCATGCCGGTGATCCTCGATCCGGCCGACCACGCGGCCTGGCTCGACCCGGCCGCGCCGGCCTCGGCGGTGGCCGCTCTCCTGCGGCCCTATCCGGAGGATCGGTTCGAGTGGTACGAGGTGGGCCCGCGCGTCAACAAGCATGACAACGATGATCCGAGGGTGCTCCTGCCGGCCGTCCAGGGAACGCTGTTCTAGCAGCGGCTCGCCGGCGCCGTGAGCAACCTCTCGCTCTATGCGCTGACGGTGGCGGTGTGGGGCTCGTCGTGGCTCGCGATCACGTTCCAGCTCGGTACGGTCTCGCCCGAGGTGTCGGTCGCCTATCGCATGCTCTTGGCGGCGGCGCTGGCGCTCGGCTGGTGTTTGCTCCGCGGCATGCCGATGCGCTTCGGCCTGCGCGCGCATGGCGCCATGGCGCTCCTCGGCGCGCTGTTGTTCTCGCTCAACTATCACGCGTTCTACGTCGCGATCGGTTACATCCCCTCGGGCCTCGCCGCGGTCACGTTCTCGACCATCGTCGGCTTCAACATCGTCCTTGGGGCGCTCGTGCTGGGCCAGCCGATCCGGCGCCGCGCGGTGGTCGGGGCCGCGGTCGGCCTCTGCGGCATGGCGCTGGTGTTCTGGCATGATGTGCGCGACCTCGATTTCGACAACGCCGGCCTGACCGGGCTGGCGTGGTCGCTGCTCGCGACCCTGCTCGCCTCGCTCGGCAACATGGTGTCGGCCCGCCAGCAGCGCGCCGGTGTGCCAGTGGCCCAGAGCAACGCCTTCGGGCTCCTCTATGGCGCGTTGCTCTCGAGCACCATCGTCGTGCTCGGCGGCGAGCCCGTCACGTTCGAGTGGACCGTGCGTTACCTCAGCGGGCTTCTCTACCTTTCGCTGTTCGCCAGCGTGCTCGGGTTCTATACCTACCTCACGCTGCTCGGGCGCATCGGCGCCGATCGCGCCGCCTACGCGATGGTGCTGTTTCCGCTGGTCGCCCTGTTGCTCTCGACCCTGTTCGAGGGCTACCGCTGGACCGGCCTGGCGATGATCGGGGTGCCGATCGTGCTGCTCGGCAACGTCATCGTGCTGACCCGTATCGGGGCGCCGCGCCGCGCCCGCGCCTGATGCTGTTCGCGCCGGCCCGGCCGTTCCTCCATCGGCTCGAAGCCGAGCGCGCCCACCGCCTTACCCTATGGGCGCTGCGCCATGGCCTTGGCGGCTACGAGCGGACCGCCGACGACCCGATACTCCGCACCGATCTATGGGGGATCGCGTTCCCAAACCCGCTCGGTCTCGCCGCCGGCTTCGACAAGGACGCGGAGGTCCCCGACGCCATGCTGCGGCTGGGATTCGGTTTCGTCGAGGTCGGCACCGTCACGCCGCGTCCGCAACCAGGCAATCCGAGGCCACGCGTGTTCCGCCTCACCGAGGATGGCGCCATCATCAACCGGCTGGGCTTCAACAGCGGCGGGCTCGCCGGCTTGTGCGAGCGGCTGCTGGAGCGCCCGCATGACGGCATCGTCGGCGTCAACATCGGCAGGAACCGCGATAGTGCCGATGCCATCGCCGACTACGTGACGGGTTTCAGGGCGGTGGCCGCATTCGCGCACTACGTCGTGCTCAACCTCTCCTCCCCGAACACGCCGGGGCTGCGCGCCCTGCAGTCTCGCGCGGCGCTCGGCGAGCTGCTCGATGCGGTGGCCGGGCGCTGCACTGGCCTGCCGCGGAGCGGGCCACCCTTGTTGATCAAGATCGCCCCCGATCTCGAACCGGCCGAGTGCGAGGCGATTGCGGCGGTGGCCGTGGAGCACGACGTATCAGGCATCATCGTGAGCAACACCACGATCGGCCATCGTGCCGGGTTGCTGAGCCGCTTCCGTGATGAAGCGGGGGGCTTGAGCGGGCGTCCGCTCTTCGCGCCTTCAACGGCGCTGCTCGGCGCTATGTATCGCCTGCTCGGTGGGCGGGTGCCGCTGATCGGCGTCGGCGGAATCGCTTCGGGCGATGATGCATACGCCAAGATTCGGGCCGGCGCCGCGCTTGTGCAGCTCTATACCGCGCTGGTCTACCAGGGGCCGGCGCTGATCGGGAAAGTCAAGGCGGGCCTGGCCGCGCGGTTGCGGGCCGATGGCTTCGCCACGGTGGCGGCGGCGGTGGGCGCCGGGCCGATCGCGGGTCGCTGAGCGTCAAACCGTTTGTTAACCGCGGGTCGCCACTGTGGCGCGGCGCGATGAGCCCGATCACCCATTTCGTGATTTTCGCTGCGTACGCGCACGGCGCCGCGGCGATTGCGTTCGGGCTGCCGTACAGCGACCGGGCGATCACCCCGATTCTCGACTACGCGCTCGGAGCGTGCTGCTTCCTCGCGCTCGCGCTCGCCCACGAGGTGGCGGCACGCAGCCTAGCCCAATCGACACTCATCCGGGCGGCGCACGAGGCCCGCCGGCTGGCCGCGGAAGCCTTCAATGATGTCGCGGCCGCGCGGGAGGAGCTGGCGCGCCTCACACCGGCGGCGGGCGGTGGCGAGAACACGGCCATCATCCATGAGATGCGGGTGCTGCAGGGCCTTCTCAACGACCTCAAGGCCGGGGGCGCCGACCACGCCGCAACACGTCCAGAACCTGGTGATCCGCGACTACGCCCAGCGCCACGGGCTGCTCTACAAGTTGAGCGCGGTCGAGTGCGCGATGCCCGGGTGCTACATGGTACTCGAAACGGTGCTAGCCGAGCTCGGCGGGCTCGAAGGCATCATCTGCTACAGCATGTTCATGCTACCGGCGCGGCCGGGCCGGCGCGCGGCGATCTACCGCAGGCTCAGCGAAGCCGAGGTGAGCCTGCACGGCGCGCTCGAGGGCCTCGCGGTGCGCACCGAGGGCGACTTCGCCCGCCTCGAAGACCTGTTCCTGGTCGAGCGGTTCGCGGCCCGTGGTCCGCTCAGCCTCGCCTGGTGATGGCGCGCATCGATTTCGTGCAAGCGCTCCACGGGACGACCGCGCGCGACTACCTGGAGCGCGTGGTTGCCGACGACAAGGCTGCCTGTGCCGAGGTCGCCACCCGGTTCGATGCCGACTACTGGGATGGCGCGCGGCGCTTCGGCTACGGCGGTTATCGCTACGACGGCCGCTGGGCCCCGGTGGCCGAGGCGATCGCGCGGCACTATGGCCTGGCGGCCGGGGCGCGCGTTCTCGACATCGGCTGCGGCAAGGGCTTCCTGCTCTATGAGTTCGCGCGCCGTGCCGGGCCTGGTCGTGGCCGGCGTCGATATCTCGGCCTACGCCATCACCCACGCGAAGGGGGAGATCCGCCCCTTCCTTCAGGTCGGCGACGCGCGGGCGCTGCCGTTTCCCGACCGAAGCTTCGATTTCGTCGTGTCGCTCGGCACGCTGCACAATCTCTACAACTACGATCTCGATGCCGCGTTACGGGAGATCAGCCGGGTTGCGCGCGGCCCTGCCTATGTCATGGTCGAGTCCTATCGCGGCGAACGCGAGAAGGTGAACCTCCTCTACCGGCAGCTCACCTGTCGCGCGTTCCATACCCCGGCCGAATGGGAGTGGCTGTTCCGCCAGGCCGGCTACGGGGGCGACTACGGCTTCATCTTCTTCGAGTAGCCCCCGGCAGTGCGCTGTGATGTTCTGGTGGCCGGCGGCGAGGGCCTGATCGGGCGGGCGCTCGTGCGCCGCGCCCGGCGGAGCGGTGCGAGGGTGGTGTACACCAGTCGCCGCAGCGTGGCCGATGCAGCACCGGATGTCATGGCGCTCGATCTTGCGGCACCACCGGCGACCTGGCGGTCGCTTCTGGCCGCAGCGACGGTGATGATCGCGGCTGCGGTCAGCACGCTCGCGGGTTGCGCGGCGGCGCCCTCGGCGAGTGGGCGCGTCAACGTCGATGGCACGCTTGCGCTCGCCCGCATGGCCGCCGAGCGCGGCGCCTACGTGTTGTTCCTGTCGAGCAACCAGGTGTTCGACGGCCGTCTGCCCCGACGTTGCCGCTACGACGCGCGCTGCCCCATCTCTGAGTACGGCCGGCAAAAAGCTCTAGGTGAGAAGGGCACCCTGGCGCTCGGGGCGCAGGGCTGCGTGCTGCGCTTGACCAAAGTGATCGATCGCGCCACGGTGCCGTTGCAGGGCTGGCTCGGTGACCTCGCCGCCGGGCGGCCGGTCGCGCCTGTGCGCGACCTCACCGTCGCGCCGGTCGCCGTCGGCTTCGTGCTCGATGTGATCGAGCGGCTGATCGCGACCCGCGCGAGCGGGCTCTATCACGCCTTGGGGGCGGAGGGCGTGAGCTACGAGACGCTTGCGCTCGCCCTCGCCGACGCCGGCCACGCCCGCCGCGATCTTCTCTGTCCACGCACCCTGACAGCGCCGCCGGCGGGTCTCGCGGCGATCCCGCGCTATACGAGCCTCGAGATGGATGAAGAAAGCCGGTGCTTCGGGTTCGCGCCGCCGACACTCGCCCCCACCCTCGAGCTCGCCTTGACCGCCTGACCCGCAGAGCGAGCGCGCGGCTCACAGGTCGTTGGCGCGCAGACGTTGGGCGAGATAGTCGGCCTGGCGGATCGCGAGCGCCACGATGGTGAGCGTCGGGTTGCCGGTGTTGTTCGAAGTGAACACGCTGCCATCGGCGATGAACAGGTTCGGGATGTCGTGCGTTTGCCCCCACTTGTTGACCACGCCGTCCCGCGCGCTGGCGCTCATGCGGCAAGTGCCGAGATTGTGGGCGCAGGCAACCGGCGGCTCCTCGAGCACCTTGGTCGCGCCCGCCGCCTCGTAGAGCTCCGCCGATTTGACGAAGCCCCAGTTCTCCATGGCGATCTCGTTCTGGTGGAGATCAATGTGGAGGTGTGCAACCGGTAGGCCGTGCCGATCCTTCACCTCCTTGTCGAGCGAGATGGCACAGCGCTCCTGCGGCAGGTCATCGCCGCAGAACCACAGGCCCGACATGTGGGCATAGGCTTCGAGGTCGTGCGCGTACTCCCGCCCCCACGCCTTGGGCTTGAGGATGCCGGCGAGGAACGGCAGGCCGAGGGCATTCAGACCGAGCCAGATGCCGCCGACGAAGCCCCGCTTGCCCGGATCGTTGTCCGACAGGTCCTCGATCAGGCCGGCGCCCACGGGGCCGCGGTACATGTTCACCGGCTTCGGGAAGACGCCGTAGACCAGGCCGAGCACGCTGCGCATGTAGTTCTTGCCGAGCTGGCCCGAGGAGTTGGCGAGCCCGTGGGGGAAGCGCCCGCTCGCCGAGTTGAGCAAGATGCGGGTGGTCTCGGGCGCATTGCCCGCTACGCACACCGCGCGGGCCTTCTGGACGTGCTGTCTGCCCGCCTGATCGGCATAGAGCACGCCGGTCACCCGGCCCCGCTCGTCGTGCTCGATCTGCAACGCCATCGCGTTGGCACGGACCTCGCAGTGCCCGGTCGCCTCGGCCTTCGGGATCTCGGTGTAGAGCGTCGACCACTTGGCGCCCGACTTGCAGCCCTGCATGCAGAAGCCGATCTGGTCACAGGCGTTGCGGCCGTCGCGCGGCACCGAGTTGATGGCGAGGTGGCTGGTGGTCACGCGCTTGTAGCCGAGCCGCCGCGCGCCGAGCGCGAACACCTTGAAGTTGTTGGTCTCGGGCAGGTAGGGGACATCGCCCCGCCCGGTCACCCCCATCTTCGACTCGGCGCGTTCGTAGTAGGGCAGCAGGTCGGCGAGCGTGATCGGCCAGTCGAGCAAGTTGGCGCCTGGAATCGCGCCATAGGTCGTGCGCGGCTTGAACTCCCGCTCCATGAAGCGGAACGAGTTGGACACCCAGTGGACGGTCGACCCGCCGACGGTCTTGCACAGCCACGTCGGTGCCTCGGCGAAGTCCTTGACGAAGCGCGCGTTCCCCGAGGAGGTGCGCGGGTCGCGCCAAACGAACATCTCGTCGGCGAGGTACTCGTCGTTGACGAAGTCGGCGAGGCGATAGCGCGGCCCCGCCTCGAGCACGACCACGTCGATCCCCTTCTGCGCCAGCTCGTTCGCGAGCGTGCCGCCCCCGGCACCCGAGCCGATGACCACGACGGCGTCCCCATCGTCGTGGTCGAAGGTGACGGCCGCGACATCTTCGTCGCGTCCCGGCACTCTCCCGGTCATCGCCGGCTGCCGCGCTATCTGCGCTTGGCGGCCTTCGCCTTGGCCTTCGGCGGGCGGTGGCAGACCGCTTCGAGCCGGTTGCCGTCACTGTCGATCACGAATGCCCCGTAGTAGTTGGGATGGTAGTCCTTCCGCACGCCGGGCTTGCCGTTGTCCTTGGCGCCGGCCTTGATCGCGGCGCTATAGAAGGCATCGACTTTCGTCCGACTGCCGCAATGAAATGCCAAGTGCGCCCCCGCCGTACCCTTGGGCGCGGCGCGGCCACTCGGCCTCTGGATCCAGAATACCGGCGCCTGGATAGAGGGGCCATAGCCAACGGCACCGGGGAACTGCATCACGCAGCTCAGGCCCAGCGGCTTCAATGTCTTGTCGTAGAACGCCTTGGACTTGTTGACGTCCTTCACAGCGAGGGAAAGGTGGTCGAACACGCGTTTCATAGCTCGTTTCCTCTCATTCTCTCTGCGATGTAGTCCGCCTGCCGGATGGCCAGCGTCACGATCGTCAGCGTCGGGTTGCCGGTGTTGATGTGCGTGAACTGGCTGCCATCCGAAACGAACAGGTTCGGAATATCGTGGCTCTGGCCCCACCGGTTGACCACCCCGTCCCGCGCGCTGGCGCTCATCCGGCAGGTGCCGATGTTGTGCGCGGAACCCGGCTGAGGCTCGCTCACGGTGCGCTTGGCGCCTGCCGCGGTCAACAGCTCCTCGCACTTGCGCAGACCGAAGTTCTCCATCTTGTACTCGTTCTCGTGCATTTCGAGGTGAACGTGGGCAACGGGCAGGCCGAACTGGTCCTTGACCTCGGTGTTGAGCCGGACGTGGTTGCGCTCCTGCGGCAGATCATCGCCGCAGAACCACACTCCGGCCATGTGATCGTAGCCTTCGAGCTGGCTCGTCTTCGCGCGACCCCAGTCCTTGGGTGCCAGCATGTTCGCGAAGTAGGGCACGCCGACCGACACCAGGCCCATCCATATGCCGCCGACGAAGCCGCGGTTCTCGGGATCGTTCTCGCCCAGGTCCTCGATCAGGCCGGCGCCGACCGGGCCGCGGTACATGTGGATCGGTCGGTCGAACTCGCCGAACACCATGCCGTGGCAGTTGCGCATGTAGTTCTTGCCGAGCTGACCCGACGAATTGGCGAGTCCTTGGGGGAACTTGGCGCTGGCCGAGTTGAACAGGATGCGCGGCGTCTCGAGCGAGTTGCCGGCGCAGCACACCGCGCGGGCCTTCTGGAGGTGCTGCCTGCCCGCCTTGTCGGCATAGAGAACGCCGGTCACCCGGCCCCGCTCGTCGTGCTCGATCTGCAACGCCATCGCGTTGGCACGGACCTCGCAGTGCCCGGTCGCCTCGGCCTTCGGGATCTCGGTGTAGAGCGTCGACCACTTGGCGCCCGACTTGCAGCCCTGCATGCAGAAACCGATCTGGTCGCACGCGTTGCGCCCATCGCGTGGCACCGGGTTTATCGCCAGGTAGCTGGTCGAGACTCTCTTGTAGCCGACACGCTTGGCCCCCAGGAAGAAGACCTTCGAGTTGTTGCTCTTGGGCAGGTGGGGCACGCCGTTGCGCCCCGTCACGCCCATCTTGTCCTCGGCCTTCCGGTAGTAGGGCAGCATCTCCTCGAGCGTGATCGGCCAGTCGATGAGGTTGGCGCCGGGAATCGCACCATAGGTGGTGCGCGGCTTGAACTCGCGCTCCATGAGACGGATGGAGTTGCCGACCCAATGCACCGTCGAGCCGCCGACGGTCTTGCAGATCCAGGTCGGGAAGTCTGGCGCGTTGCGCACGAACCCGGCGTTGCCCGAGCACGTGCGCGGGTCGAGCCACGAGAGCTGCTCGAGCGCGCCGAACTCATCGTTCACGAAGTCCGTCATCTTCAGCCGCGGCCCGGCTTCGAGCAAGACGACATCGATGCCCTTCTGCGCCAGCTCGTTGGCGAGCGTGCCGCCGCCGGCGCCCGAGCCGATGACGACGACCACCGAGTCGTCATCGCGGTCGAAGGTTACCGATGCGACCTCATCGTCAAAGCGCGCGGTCATGCCCTGCCCCCTAGAGCGAGTTGGTGCGCAGCTGATCGGCCAGGTAGGCGGCCTGGCGGACCGCGAGCGTGGCGATCGTCAGCGTCGGATTGCCGGCGTTGTTTGAGCTGAACTGGCTGCCGTCCGAGATGAACAGGTTGGGGATGTCATGGGTCTGGCCCCACCTGTTGCACACCCCGTCCGCGGGCTCGGCGCTCATCCGGCAGGTTCCGAGGTTGTGGGTCGAGGGCATGGGCGGACACTCGATCACGCGCTTGGCGCCGCCCGCCTCGAGGAGCTCGGCCGCCTTCTTGAGACCATAATTCCGCATCGGGAACTCGTTGGCGTGGACGTCGAGGTTGAGGACCGGGATGGGTAGGCCGTAGCCGTCCTTTTCGCTCGGGTGCAGCGTGACCGAGCTCGACGGCACCGGGAGGTCCTCGCCCAAGACCACGACACCGCAGGTGTTGGCATAGCCTTCGATCGCCGACGCGAACTCGCGGCCCCAGGCGCCGGGATCGAGGAACGCGGCGTGGTAGGGCAGGCCGAGCCCGACCGCGGTGAAGTAGATGCCGCCGGCGAAGCCGCGTTTAGGATCGTGGCCGGCCTCATCGCGCACGAGCCCCGGCGCGACGTAGCCGCGATGCATGGTCACGGGCCTGTCGAAGATGCCGTAGGCGAAGGCGAACATGTTGCGCAGATAGTTGCGGCCGACGTGTCCCGAGGAGTTGGCGAGGCCGTCGGGGTACTTGGCCGAGGCCGAGTTCAAGAGGAGCCTCGGCGTCTCGATCGAGTTGCCGGCGACGCAGACGACGCGGGCCTTCTGGAGGTGCCGGCGGCCGGCCTTGTCAACGTAGAGCACGCCCGTCACCCGGCCGCGGTCGTCGTGCCGGATCTGCAGCGCCATGCACTCGGCCCGCACCTCGAGCCGCCCGGTCGCCTCGCCGGCCGGAATCTCAGCGTAGAGCGATGACCATTTGGCGCCCGACTTGCAGCCCTGCATGCAGAAGCCGATCTGATCGCAGGCGTTGCGGCCATCGCGCGGCACGGTCAGCACCGCCACGGGGCACTGCGAGACCTGCTTGTAGCCCGCCCGTCGCGCCGAGTGGGCGAACACTCTGTAGAGATTGCTGTGCGGCATCTCGGGCGTGCCGTGGGTGCCGGAAACGCCGAGCTTGTACTCCGCCCGGTCGTAGTAAGGCGCCATCTCCTCGTAGCTCAGCGGCCAGTCGATCAGGCTCGCACCGGGGATGTCGCCATAGGTCGAGCGGGCACGGAACTCGTGCGGCTGGAAGCGGACGGCCTGACCGGCCCAGTGGACGCTGGTGCCGCCCACCGCCTTGACGATCCAGGTTGGCGCCTCGCGGAACTTCTCGGCCACCGGCGATGTGCCGGTGGCAATCCGCTTGTCCTTCCAAGTGAACAGATCGTAAGCGCCGTACTCGTCATTGACGAATTCGGTCATCTGGAAACGCGGCCCGGCCTCGATGAGGACGACGTTGACGCCCTTCTGTGCCAGCTCGTTGGCGAGCGTGCCGCCGCCGGCACCCGAGCCGACGATGACGACGACGCTCTCATCGTCGTGCTCGAAGGTGACAGCCGCGACCTCGTCCTCGTGCGTCCGGCGCGCCGTCATCTCGACCTCCCTGCATCGCCGCGTTCTTGTTGTGCCATTAGAGCGTGGAACCCGGCCCCTCTCAAGCGGCGCGACGAGGTCGAGCCAGGTGAGGGAGCCACGCGTGACACCGGGCCGCCCGGGGTGCGACACTTCTGCTGGGTTGCGGCAGCGGCTCGATCAACCGCGCTGGATGACACGTGGGCGTTGCAGCGGACATCAAGGCAGAGTGGCGGGCGTTGTTCAACGGGCACTTCTTGCTCGGCCGCATGACACCCGAGGAACTCGACCAGCTGCTCGCGTTTGCGCGCCGGCGGCGTTACCGCGCCGGGGAGATCGTGTTCCGCAAGGGTGACCCTGGCGACAGCCTCGTCGGCATCGTGTACGGGCCCATCAAGATCAGCACGTTGTCCGACCGCGGCAAGGAGACGACGTTCAATATCCTCTCGCCCGGTGACGTCTTCGGCGAGATCGCATTGATCGATGGTCGCGCCCGGACGGCCGACGCGACCGCCATGGAGGACACCGAGCTCGTCATCATCGCGCGCCGCGACTTCGTGCCCTTCCTCGAGCGCTGCACCGAGCTCTGTGTCCGCCTGATGGTGGTGCTGTGCGAGCGCATCCGGTGGGTGACCGATCTTTTCGAAGACGCGGTGCTCCTCGATCTGCCGGCACGGCTCGCCAAGCACCTGCGCCGGCTGGCCGATACGCACGGCGTGCCGACGCCAGAGGGGGGTGCGGATCGGGCTCTGCCTGTCACAGCGCGACCTCGGCAACCTGCTCGGGATCTCGCGCGAAAGCATCAACAAGCAGCTCTCCTCATGGCAGGCACGCGGCTTGGTGACGCTCGACCACGGCTACATCACGATCCGCGACCGGCGCGGCCTGGAGTTGATCCGCGGCCGGACGGAGGAGGTCAGCCGGGTCTGGTAGCGGCGCTCCGGTCCGCGGCCGCGGCCTCCGCGCGACGCTGGGCGCGCTGGCCATGGCCAGTCCGCCACTCTACATTTGAGTGAGCCCGCACCATTTGGCGCCTCCCGTGCGCAGGGGCGTTCGCTCACGGAACATGCAGCTCCGCCATCTCCATTATTTCGTCACGCTGGCGGAAGAGCGCCACTTCCGTCGCGCGGCGGAGCTCTGTCACGTCACACAGTCCACCCTGTCGGCGGCCGTCCGCCAGCTCGAAGAGGAGGTCGGCGCGCCGCTGATCGAGCGTGACAAGCGCTTCCGCGAGGTCACGGCCGAGGGCCGCGCGCTGCTGGTCTGGGCCCGCCGCATCCTCGCTGAGCAGCGCAGCCTGCACCAGGAGCTCGATCTGTTGCGCCAGGGGCTGGCGGGAGACCTCCGGCTCGGCGTCGTTCCGGCGGCCTTGCCGACGATCGCCTTGCTTACGACACCGTTCAACCACCGGCATGCGGGCGTACGGCTGCGTGTGCTCTCGCGCTCATCGAAGGAGATTCAGCGCGCGCTCGACGACTTCGCGCTCGATGCCGGGGTCACCTATCTCGACAACGAGCCGCTGCACGGGGTACGCGAGATCCCGCTCTATGAGGAGCGCTACATCCTGCTCACCCCGGCCGAAGGACCCTTCGCCGATCATGACGGGGTCACCTGGGCCGAGGCCGCGACGGCGCCGCTGTGCCTCCTGACCCCCGACATGCAGAACCGCCGCATCATCGACGGGATTTTCGGCGCCGTCGGCCAGACCCCGCGCGTTCTGGTCGAAACCAACTCGGTGATGACGCTCTGCTCCCACATCCGGACGGGCGCCTGGTCGAGCGTGTTCCCGCACAACTTCCTATGGGTGTTCGGCACCCCGCCCGGCATGCGGGCGCTGCCCCTCGTCGAGCCGGTGCAGAAGCACGTCGTCGGGCTGGTGGTGAGCGACCGGGCCCCGGTGTCGCCTCTGATCAGGGCACTGGAGGCGGTGGCGCTAGAGGCCGATATCACGGGGCAGCTGGCGCCGCTGGTCCGTCAGGGCGCAGTATGATCGGATTACTCGATCACGCGTTCAGGAAAACTCGCTTGGTTCGCCCGCGACGGCGACGCAGTGTATGATAGCAACGGGTGCGGAATCGGGCACGATCGGCCATGCGCAGCACCACGAACGGGGCCGCCGCTCCCTGGGACGCGGCCGCTGTAGTCATGATCGCCCAAGAGTTGAAGGATCTGGATGGGCCGCTCCTGCCGATTCTGCACGCCGTTAACGACCGCTTTGGGTTCATCGACGAGCGGGCCGTTCCCCTGATCGCCGATGTGCTCAACCTCACCCGCGCCGAAGTGCATGGGGTGGTGAGCTTCTACCACGACTTCCGTCGCGCTCCCGCCGGCCGCCATGTGATCAAGGTCTGCTGCGCCGAGGCCTGTCAGGCGATGGGCTGCGAGCGCGTCGTTGCCGAGGTCGAGGAAGAGCTCGGCGTTGCATTGGGTGGGACGACTCCGGACAACCGTGTGACGCTCGAGCCCGTCTACTGTCTCGGCAACTGCGCGCTGTCGCCCGCCGCGCTGGTCGATGGCAAGCTCCATGGCCGCATGGACGGAGCGCGGCTCTTGGCGTTGGTCCGCGGGGCGGGGCGATGACCCGGGTCTTCGTGCCCTGCGATTCGGCGGCGCTCTCGGTCGGTGCCTATGACGTGGCCGTGGCGGTAGCGGCTGAAGCGACGGCGCGCGGGCTTGACGTGACGATGGTGCGCAACGGCTCGCGCGGGCTGTTCTGGCTGGAGCCGCTGGTTGAGGTCGAGACCCCGCGCGGCCGTGTCGGTTACGGGCCCGTGCACGCCGCCGACGTTCCGAGCCTGTTCGCCGCCGATTTTCTGTCCGGCGCCGCCCACCCGTTGCGCCAGGGCGTGGTCGAGGCGATCCCCTACCTGGCCAATCAGCAGCGCCTGACGTTCGCGCGCTGCGGTATCATCGACGCCTACTCGTTCGACGATTACCTCGCGCATGGTGGGCTGCGGGGCTTGCGCCGTGCGCTCGAGCTGGAACCGGCGGTGATCGTGGGCGCGGTCATCGACTCGGGCTTGCGCGGGCGCGGTGGGGCCGGCTTCCCGACCGGCATCAAGTGGCGCACCGCCCTGCAGGCCGAATCGGCCCAGAAGTACATCGTGTGCAACGCCGATGAGGGCGACAGTGGCACCTACGCCGACCGGATGATCATGGAGGGCGATCCGTTCATCCTGATCGAGGGCATGGTGATCGCCGGGCTCGCGGTCGGGGCCACGAAGGGCTTCGTCTACATCCGCTCGGAGTACCCGCACGCGTTCCGGCGGATGAGACGGGCGATCGGCGTCGCCCGAGCGCGTGGGCTGCTCGGCGCGGACGTGCTCGGCAGCGGTCGCACTTTCGAGCTCGAGGCCCGGCTCGGCGCCGGCGCCTACATCTGTGGCGAGGAAACCTCGCTCCTGGAGAGCCTCGAAGGCCGCCGCGGGCAGATCCGCTACAAGCCACCGCTGCCGGCAATCAGCGGGCTGTTCGCCCGGCCGACCGTGATCAACAACGTGATCTCGCTTGCGAGCGTCCCCATCATCCTCGACCGGGGCGCGGCGTTCTACCGCGAGTTCGGCTCGGGCCGCTCGCGTGGGACGATGCCGATCCAGCTTGCCGGCAACGTCAAGCGCGGTGGCATCATCGAGCGCGCCTTCGGCCTGACGCTCGGCGAGATCGTCGAGGAGTTCGGCGGCGGCACCCAGAGCGGCCGGCCGGTGCGCTGCGTCCAGGTCGGCGGTCCGCTCGGTGCCTATTGGCCGAGGCACCTGTTTGATGTTCCCTTCGATTACGAAGCCTTTGCCGAGCGCGGCGGCATGATCGGCCACGCCGGCGTCGTGGTGTTCGACGACACCGTCAATCTGGCGCGCCAGGCGCGCTTCGCTTTCGCGTTCTGCGCCCTCGAGTCGTGCGGCAAGTGCACACCCTGCCGCATCGGTGCCCAGCGCGGCGTGGAGGCGATCGACCGGGTCATTCGGGGCGACCGTCCGGCGGCGCAGATCGCTCTGGTGCGCGACCTCTGCGAGGTCATGCGCGATGGCTCGCTGTGCGCGCTCGGCGGTCTCACACCTCTCCCGGTGTTGAGCGCGATCGAGCATTTCCCCGAGGATTTTGAGCCGCTGCGCCGTCCCGTAGCGGCACAATGAGCGCGAGAGGCTGACATGTCCCGAGTGCTGGCGAATGACCGCGGCACGCCGCCGCGCCTGAGCGAGCAGCAGGTGTCGGTGCTGATCGACGGCCACGGCATAACGGTGCCCGCCGGCACTTCGATCATGCGCGCCGCGGTGGTCGCCGGAATCAAGATCCCGAAGCTCTGTGCCACCGAGACGCTGGAGCCGTTCGGTTCCTGCCGGCTGTGTCTGGTCGAGATCGACGGCCGCAAGGGCACCCCGGCCTCGTGCACCACCCCGGTCGAACCGGGCATGACCGTGCATACCCAGACCGAGCGGCTCTCGCGGTTGCGCCGCGGCGTCATGGAGCTCTACATCTCCGATCATCCGCTCGACTGCCTGACCTGTTCGGCCAATGGCGATTGCGAGCTGCAGGACATGGCTGGCGTGGTCGGCCTGCGCGAGGTGCGCTACGGCTACGAGGGCGCCAATCACTTCGGTGCCAAGAAGGACGAGTCGAACCCCTACTTCACCTTCGATCCGACCAAGTGCATCGTCTGCTCGCGCTGCGTGCGGGCGTGCGAGGAGGTGCAGGGCACCTTTGCCTTGACCATCGGCGAGCGCGGGTTCGGCTCGCACGTCTCGCCCGGCATGGACGAGCACTTCTTCGATTCCGAGTGCGTCTCGTGCGGCGCCTGCGTCCAGGTCTGCCCGACCGCCACCCTGATGGAGAAGTCGGTCATCGCCAACGGCCAGGCGCAGCGCAGCGTTGTCACGACCTGCGGCTACTGCGGCGTCGGCTGTTCGTTCGAAGCCGAGCTCCAGGGCGACCGCGTGGTGCGGATGACGCCCTATATGGACGGCAAGGCCAACCACGGCCACTCCTGCGTCAAGGGGCGTTTCGCCTGGGGCTACGCGACCCACAAGGACCGCATCACCAAGCCGATGATCCGGGCCACGATCGAGGAGCCCTGGCGCGAGGTGAGTTGGGAGGAAGCGATCGGCCACACGGCGGCCGAGTTCCGCCGCATCCAGCAAAAGTACGGCCGCGGCGCGGTCGGCGGCATCACCAGCTCGCGCTGCACGAACGAGGAGACCTTCCTGGTCCAGAAGCTGATCCGCGCCGCGTTCGGCAACAACAACGTCGACACCTGCGCCCGGGTCTGCCACTCGCCTACCGGCTACGGCCTCAAGACGGCGTTCGGCACCTCGGCCGGCACCCAGGACTTCGATTCGGTGCTCGACGCCGACGTCATCGTGGTGATCGGCGCCAATCCGACCGAGGGTCATCCCGTCTTCGCCTCCCGCCTCAAGCGCCGCGTGCGCGAAGGCGCGAAGCTCATCGTCGCCGATCCGCGGCGAATCGACCTGGTACGCATGCCGCACATCGAGGCGGCGCACCACCTCGCGCTCCTGCCGGGAACAAACGTCGCTCTGATCAACGCACTGGCGCACGTGGTGGTGGCCGAGGACCTGATCGCACGGGATTTCGTCGCCGAGCGCTGCGAAGCGGATGATTTCGCCACCTGGTGCGCATTCGTCAGCCGGCCCGAGAACGCGCCTGAGCACGTCGCCGGCATTACCGGCGTGCCGGCCGCGGAGATCAGGGCCGCCGCGCGGCTTTATGCCACCGGCGGCAACGCCGCGATCTACTACGGCCTCGGCGTGACCGAGCACAGCCAGGGCTCGACCATGGTTATGGGCATGGCCAACCTCGCGATGGCGACCGGCAACCTCGGCCGGTCCGGTGTCGGCGTCAACCCGCTGCGCGGCCAGAACAATGTCCAGGGCTCGTGCGACATGGGCTCGTTCCCGCACGAGCTCTCCGGCTACCGCCACATTTCGGACGAGGCGGCGCGCGCGCTGTTCGAGGCGGCATGGGACGTGGCGCTAGAGGCCGAGCCCGGGTTGCGTATCCCCAACATGTTCGATGCCGCGCTCGATGGCAGTTTCAAGGGTATCTACATCCAGGGCGAGGACATCGTTCAATCCGATCCCAATACGCATCACGTCGAGGCGGCGATGCGGGCGATGGAATGCGTCGTCGTGCAGGACCTGTTCTTGAACGAAACCGCCGCTTTCGCCCACGTGTTCTTGCCCGGTTCTTCCTTCCTCGAGAAGGACGGCACCTTCACCAATGCCGAGCGGCGCATCAGTCCGGTGCGCAAGGCGGTCGCGCCATTGGCCGGGCTGGCCGACTGGGAAGTGACGATGGCGCTCTCGAATGCCCTCGGCTATCCGATGAACTACAAGCACCCCTCCGAGATCATGGACGAGATCGCGCGCCTGACCCCGACCTTCGCCGGCGTGAGCTACGCGGCGCTCGACCGCGTTGGCAGCATCCAATGGCCGTGCAACGCGGCGGCGCCCACGGGCACGCCGGTCATGCACATCGGCAAGTTCGTGCGCGGCAAGGGCAGGTTCGTCGTTACCGAGTACGTGCCGACCGACGAGCGCACCGGGCCGCGCTTCCCGCTCTTGCTGACCACCGGCCGGATCCTCACCCAGTACAACGTTGGCGCGCAGACCCGGCGCACCGAGAATAACGTCTGGCACAGCGAGGACCTGCTGGAGATCCACCCGCACGATGCCGAGAACCGGGGCATCCGCGACGGCGATCGCGTCGCTCTTATGAGCCGGGTCGGCGAGACCACGCTGCGGGCGCAAGTGACCGAGCGGGTCCAGCCCGGCGTGGTCTACACCACCTTCCACCATCCGATAACCGGGGCCAATGTGGTCACGACCGAGTACTCCGACTGGGCCACCAATTGCCCGGAATACAAGGTGACGGCCGTCGAGGTCCGCCCGACCAACCGCTGGTCGCAGTGGCAGGAGGAGTCCGAGGTGCTGCGCGAGTCTACCCGTCGCGTCGCGGTGGCGGCCGAGTAGCGATGGCCGTCACCATCAAAGCCCGTCGCCTCCCGGCGCGGCGGCGAGCACCGCCGCCGGCGACCGTCACGTTTCCCGAGGTGACTCAGGTGCGGGGCGGCAAGGCGGGTCCGGTGGCCGAAATCGTCGCAGTCGAAACGCCGGTGGCGCTCTTCTACAACTGCGTCAGCCACGTCGTGATGATGGCGACCCCCGCCGATCTGGAGGAGTTCGCGATCGGCTTCAGCCTCAGCGAGCGGATCGTCGCGGGCGTCGATGAGATCGAGGACGTTGTCGTGTCACCTCTCGATCGCGGCCTCAAGGTGTCGATCCGTATTCCGGCCGCACGGGCCAAGGAAATGGCTGGCCGCGAGCGCAACCTTGCTGGGCGCACGGGTTGTGGCTTGTGCGGCGTGACGGCGATCGAGCAGGCGCTGCGACCGCTGCCCGCGGTGCCGCGGGGTCGCCCGATCACCGCCTCGGCGATTGGCGCGGCGATCCGGTCACTGCCCGACCGGCAGTCGCTCAACCAGGTGACCGGGGCCATCCACGCGGCGGCCTTTGTCGACCGGGGCGGTGCGGTCTTAGCGGTGCGCGAGGACGTCGGGCGGCACAACGCGCTCGACAAGCTGATCGGCGCGGTCGCTCGCGCGCACTCGAACCCGGCGGACGGCTTCGTCGTCGTCACCAGCCGGTGCAGCATGGAGATGGTGCAAAAGACCGCCACGCTCGGCTTCCCGCTGATTGCCTCGATCTCGGCCCCGACCTCGCTGGCGATCGAGCTCGCCCAAGGGTGCGGGCTGACGCTCCTCGCCTTCGCCCGCGGCGACCGTTTCAACGCCTATGCGCATGGCGTGCGCGTGGTCGTTGGCGCATGACGCCTGAGCGGCTGGCCTACATGGCCAACCAGATCGCCACCTTCTTCCGCTCCCGGCCGGAGGCGGAAGCGGTGGCGGGGACCGAGGACCACCTGCTCAAGTTCTGGGACCCGCGCATGCGGGCCGAGCTGCTCGCACATGTCGCGGCCGGCGGCGCCGGACTGAACCCCATCGCCCGTCAGGCGGCCGAGCGGCTGGCTGGCTGCGTGGCGCCACCGGTCCGACGCTGAGCGGGGCCCCGGTCGGTCGCGCGACGCCGGCGTAGATTTTGGTTGCGCAACGGGCGCCGTAGCCCGATTGTCCTGTCACTGCCCCCGAGGGAGCATGCGTTTCCTCGCATATGTTGAACCACGTGCTTTCACCTGTCGTGGCTCATGGGGACCACCTCGATCTGGAGAACGAAACGATGGCTGTCGGCACTGTGAAATGGTTCAACGCGACGAAGGGCTATGGCTTCATTCAGCCGGACGACGGCTCGAAGGACGTGTTCGTCCATATTTCGGCGGTTGAGCGCTCGGGTCTTGGCTCGCTACGTGAGGGCCAACGCGTCAACTTCGAGCTGGAGCGTGGCCAGCAGGGCAGGACATCTGCCGTCAATCTGAGCGCCGCCTAGGCGGCGCGCCGAACCCCGGGGAGCTGGCGCAGGCGCGCCGGCTCCCGCGGCGGTGCCCACGAGTTGAGACGGCCCCGCGCTGCGCGAGGGTGCGGCGGCGATTCGTTGCCGCGGCGCCCGAGCGCCGGCCTGCTGCGCGTGGCCCCGACGGCGCGGGGCGGCACGAAGAGGAGTAGCTGCGATGGCGCGACGTCCGAACTACCGCCAGGAGCGGGTGGAGCGGGATCGCAAGAAGGCGGCGCGGAACGCGAAGAAGGCGGCCGCGCGCGCCGAGAAGGCCGCCAAGGCGCGGCGCGACAAGGGATTGCCCGTGACCGACGCCGAGGTCGTCCCCGCGGGCGGCGAGTCCGAGACCTGACCGACCGGCCACGGCGCATCGGCGCCCGAACCAGCGGCGCGGCCGGAAGCAACGCTCCGGGCCTGCCCTGAGCAGCGGTCGCAGCATCGACCACCTCGTCCTCGCGGTGCCCGATCTGGCGGCCGCCGCCGCGCGCTATGAGGCACTCGGCTTCACGCTGACGCCGCGTGCGCAGCATCCTGCTTTCATGGGGACCGCCAACCGGCTGGTGCAGTTCGCCACGCGCAGCTTCATCGAATTGCTCGAGGTGGACCGACCGCAAGGTGTCCGACCGCATGAGCCCGATGCCGATCCTCCCGTCTTCAGCTTCGGCGCCCACAACGCCGCGTTCCTCGCGCGCCACGGCGCGGGCCTCTCGATGATCGCGCTCGCAGCCGAGGACGCGACCGGTGCTGGCCGGGCGTTCGCCGCGGCGGGCCTCGACGGGTACGCGCCGCTGCACTTTGGGCGCCGTGCGACTCTGCCCGATGGTTCGACCGTGCCGGTGGAGTTCGTGCTGTCTTTCGCCACGTGCGCGGCGCTTCCCGACACAGGGTTCTTCGTGTGCGAGAACCGCTTCCCTGAGAACTTCTGGCGGACGGAGTATCCGCTTGACTGCCATTCGCGGCCGTCCGCCATCGTCCGATTCCCCTAGGATTTCTGCGGTCATCGATACATGGCCCGTCTTGACGCGTTCGCCGGCGTCCGGCAGTATCCACAAATTGTTTGTGGGCAAACTTGTGAACACGGAGTGCGGCGGATCATGGCGAAGGCAAACAAGCTGACGGCGTTGCGGGTGTCGCGGATCGTCGATCCGGGCATGTACGGCGACGGGGCCGGGCTCTGGTTGCGGGTCGAGCCGAGCGGGTCGAAGGGATGGCTGTTCCGTTTCATGCTGAACGGCAAGGCGCGCACCATGGGGCTCGGAGGTATCGGCGCCGTCTCCCTCGCCCGAGCCCGCCAGAAGGCCGCCGAGTGCCGCAGGCTACGGGCCGAGGGCATCGACCCCATCGAGGCCCGCAAGCGCGCCGGTGAGGCCGACAATCTTGCCCAGGCCAAGGGCGTCGCCTTCAAGAGCGCGGCCGAGGCCTACATCGCGGCCCACAAGGCCGGCTGGCGCAGCGTCAAGCACGGGGAGCAGTGGATCTCCACGCTTACCACCTACGCCTATCCCGTGTTCGGCGATCTGCCCGTTGCCGCCGTCGATGTCGGCATGGTGATGAAGGTGCTTGAGCCGATCTGGACGGCGAAGCCCGAGACGGCGAGCCGGCTGCGCGGGCGCATCGAAGCCGTTCTCGATTGGGCCACCGCGCGCGGCTATCGGACGGGCGAGAACGCCGCGCGCTGGAAGGGGCACCTTGCGCAGCTACTTCCGCCGCGATCCCGAGTACGCAGCATCGCGCATCACCCGGCGCTGCCCTACGCCGAGGCGGGAGCGTTTATGGCCACGCTGCGGGACCAAGAGGGCGTGGCGGCGCTGGCGCTGCAATTCACGATCTACACGGCGGCCCGAACGGGCGAGGTGACCGGCGCGAGGTGGGCCGAAATCGACTTCGCCGAGAAGATGTGGACGGTGCCGGCGCATCGGATCAAGGCGGGCCGGGAACATCGCGTCCCGCTGTCCTCGCCGGCGCTCGAC
>VGEJ01000004.1 GCA_016869335.1 Alphaproteobacteria bacterium
CGCCATGCAGCGGTCGAGCACATCTTGCGGGATTTCCCCCCTGTGCATCGCATCCTCCCGGGCAAGCCAGGGCGCATTGTCGCAACGGCGGCAACGCGAGTCCATCCGCAAGGCCGGTCGGCACCGCTATTGAATTTACCGGCGGATCGCGCCATGTATGGCGTGCCTCGCGAGCCCGAGGCGGTACCCGGCATGATCACCGCCCACGCCCTCACCAAGCACTTCGGCGCGCTGACCGCGGTCGATGGCGTCACCTTCACGGTGGAGCGCGGCGAGGTACTCGGCTTCCTCGGCCCGAACGGCGCCGGCAAATCGACCACCATGAAGATGCTCACCAGCTTTCTCCCGCCGACGGCGGGAGGCGCCACGGTTTGCGGTTTCGACGTCGTCGCCGAGCCGATCGCAGTCAAGGAGCGGATCGGCTACCTGCCCGAAGGCGCGCCACTGTATGGCGACATGACGCCCGCGCAGCTCCTCGATTTCGTCGCCGATATCCGCGGATTGAGCGGTGCAAAGCGGCGCGAGAGCCTTGGCTTGGCCATCGCGCGCACGGCGATCGCAGAAGTGCTGCGCCAGCCGATCGAGACCCTGTCGAAGGGCTTCAAGCGCCGCGTCGGCCTGGCGCAAGCCATCCTGCACGATCCCGAGGTGCTCATCCTCGATGAGCCGACCGACGGCCTCGATCCCAACCAGAAACACGACGTGCGCGCGCTCCTGCGTAGCATGGCACCGCACAAGGCCATCATCATCTCGACTCATGTCCTCGAAGAGGTCGACGCGGTGTGCACCCGCGCCATCATCATCGCGCGGGGCCGGGTGCTGGCCGACGAGACGCCGACGGCGCTTAAGGGGCGCATCCCCGGCCGTGGGCTCGATGAGGTGTTTCGTGCCATCACCAAGGGGGCATGAGCGTGCACGGCGTCCTGGTGATCGCTCGGCGCGAGCTGGTGGCGTACTTCTCGACGCCCGTGGCCTACGTCTTCATCGTCATCTTCCTCGCGCTCGCGAGCGCCACGACCTTCTATCTCGGCGGCTTCATCGAACGTAACCAGGCCGACCTCGAACCGTTCTTCTCTTTCCACCCTTGGCTCCACCTGTTCTTCATGCCGGCGATCGCCATGCGCCTGTGGGCGGAGGAGCGCAAGACCGGGACGCTGGAGTTCTTGATGACGCTGCCGCTCTCGGTGATGCAGGCGGTCGTCGGCAAGTTCCTCGCCGCCTGGGGCTTCGCCGGCATCGCGCTCGGCCTCACCTTTCCGATGTGGATCACCGTCAACTATCTCGGCGATCCGGACAACGGCGTGATCCTTGCCGGCTACCTTGGCAGCTGGCTGATGGCCGGCGCTTTCCTGGCGATCGTCGCCGCGCTCTCGGCGCTGACCCGCAACCAGGTAGTCGCCTACATCCTGGGCGCCGCGGTGTGCTTCGTGTTCCTGACGAGCGGCCTCAACATCGTGCTCGGCGCGTTCCAAGGCTGGGCACCGGAGGGGGTCGTCGAGACCATTGCCTCGCTCAGCGTCTTGGGCCACTTCACCGCCGTGACCAAGGGTGTGATCGGCGCGCGCGACGTCGTGTTCTTCGCCTCGCTCATCGGGCTCGCGCTGCTCGTGAACGCGGCCATCGTTGATCTCAGACGCGCATGATGGCAGCACTCGCCCGTCTCGACCGCAGGAGCCTGGCGCTGGCGACGATCGCGCTCGCGCTCGTGTTGTTCGTCGCGCTGAACATCGCCGCCTCGGGAGGGCTGCGCCGCGCCAAACTCGACCTGACGGCGGGCGGCCTCTACACCCTCTCGCCATCGACGCGTGCGGTGCTGCAGGACATAGAGGAGCCGATCACGCTCCGCTTCTACTTCTCGAAATCGCTCGAGGAGGAAGCGCCGACGATCCTGGGTTACGCCGGCCGCGTGCGCGAGCTCCTGCAGCAATACACCGCGCTCGCGGAGGGCAAGCTCAAGCTCGAGTTCTACAGCCCCGCGCCCTTCTCGCCCGAAGAGGATCAGGCGCTCTCGTTCGGGCTCCGCGGCGTCCCCATCAACGAGGCGGGCGATGTCGGCTTCTTCGGCCTGGCCGGTACCAACACGAGCGACGATCAGCAGACGATCGCCTTCTTCCTCCCCGACCGCGAATCCTCACTCGAGTACGATCTGACCAAGCTGGTCTACAACCTGGCCAACCCGGAGAAGCCCTCGGTGGCGGTGGCCGGTATCTTGCCGCTGGCCTCGGACCCCGCCAACAACAACCTGCCGTGGCTGATCTACCGCCAGATCGGGCAGCTCTTCAATCTGCGCCACCACGACGGTGTCTTCGCGGCCATCGACCAGGGCTTCGATGTTTTGCTCCTGGCCCAGCCCCAGGAGTTGAGCGACAAGGAGCTCTACGCCATCGACCAGTACATCCTCGGCGGCGGCCACGCGCTCATTCTCGTCGACCCTGCCGCCGAGTTCGCGAGCCGTGCGCAGATGATGGCGGGCCAAGAGCCGCCGGAGAACCAGGGACAGGCCCTGAACAAGCTGTTCGCCGCCTGGGGTATCGAGATGCACACCGACCGGGTGGTGGGCGACCCCACCGTGGCCCAGCGGATCGAGGTGAACCGCGGTGGGCGGCGCCTCGCGGTCCCCTATCTGCCGTGGCTCGCGTTGCCGCATGACAATCTCGATGCCGACGACGCGGTGACCCGTGACCTCGAGCGCCTGACGTTTGCGAGCGCGGGCTACATCACGGCGCGAGAGGGCGCGGCGGCCACGTTGAAACCGCTGGCGTGGACCGGCCCGGACGCGACGACGATCCCCATCGCGGACATTCGGAACCGGACCGACGCGCTCGCCCTGCTCGAGTCCTACAAGCCCGGCGGCACGTCGCTGACCCTGGCCGCCCGGGTGACCGGCATCGTCGAGTCGGCGTTCCGCGAGGGAGCGCCGGCGGGGCAAACCGAGAACCTGAAGCCCGAGGACGTCGCGCCGCATCTCGCCCGCGCCACAGAGCCCATCAACGTCATCCTCGTTGCCGACACCGACCTCCTGTTCGACGCCCTGTGGGCACGCGCCGAAGATCTGATGGGCGAGATGCGCGTCACGCCGCTCGCCAGCAACGGCGACTTCGTGGTCAACGCGCTCGACAATCTGCGCGGCTCGAACGCGCTCATCAACTTGCGCTCGCGCGGTTTCGCGGTGCGTCCCTTCAGCCGCCTCGAGGAACTGACCCGAGAGGCTGAGCAACGCTATCGCGCCAAGGAGCGGGAGCTGCACCAGAAGCTCGAGGACATTGAGCGCAAGATGAGCGACCTCAGCTTCGATGAAGCCTCGGGCACCCTGACGCTGTCGGCCGACCAATTCGCCGCGATCGAGACCTTCCGGGCGGAGACGCTTGCCACCCGCCGCGACCTGCGCGACGTCCAACGCGCGTTGCGCGAGGATATCGAGCGCGAGGAGACGCGGCTCAAGGCGATCAACATCGGGGCCATGCCGCTGGTGATCGGGGTGCTCGCGATTGGACTGGCACTGGCGCGGCGGGCGCGCACCCGGCGGGGCGTGGCGGCTAAGGCCGCGGGAGGTCCCACGTGAGACCGCTGAGCGTGGCCATCCTCGCCTCGCTCACCGCGCTGGCGGTCATCGCTGCGGCGATCGTGGTGGCCACCGAGCCGCGCTCCGCGCTGGCGCCGGCGAGCGCCAAGCTGGTTTTTGCCGAGCTTGCCGCGCGCGCGGGCGCGGTGGCGCGAATCGAGGTTACGGCCGCGGGGCGGTCCTTCGCCGTCGTCGATCGCGGCGAGGGCCTTTGGGCGGTCGCCGAGAAAGACGATTTCCCCGCCAACGCCGAGACCGTGCGCACGACCATTCTCGGCCTCGGCTCGCTGCGCTATCGCGAGGCCAAGACGCGCCTGCCCCGGTTCTACCCGCGGCTCGAGGTCGAGGATCCCGAAGCGCCCGAGGCGCGCTCGGCCCGAATCGTCGTGAAGGATGCGGAGGGCTCGCCGCTCGCGGCGGCGATTGTCGGCAAGCTCCGGCGAAGCCTTGTCGGCTACGGCTCGGATTCGACGTATGTCCGCCTGCCGGGCGAGGCGCAGGCGTGGCTCGCCGAGGGCCGGGTCGAGATCGGCAAGAGCTTCCGCGACTGGGTCGACCCCGTGATCATCGACCTCGACATGGACAAGGTCCGCGACATCACCGTGCGCCAGCCCGACGGCGCCGCCTTGACCGCGTTTCGACCCGACGCGGGGTCGGACGAGTACCAGGTCAAGGACCAGGCGCCGCCGACCGGGCGCGATTTCGATGGCGCGGAGGTCCGCTTCCTCTCCACCGGTCTCTCCTATCTCGAGCTCGATGACGTGGCCGCGGCCGAGGGCTTCGATTTTCCCGAGCCCCATCATGTCGCCGAGCTGACCCAGTTCGATGGCCTGCACGTCGAGGCCAAGAGCATCGAGCACGAGGGCGGCGTCTGGGTGCGCCTGCGCGCCTGGGCCGAGGGCGAGGGCGAGGCCAAGGCATGGGCCAGGGCCTTCAATGAGCGGGTGAGCCCGTGGGTCTACAAGGTACCCGAGTTCAAGGCCAATAAGCTCCGCGCCCGGCGCGAGGATCTGCTCGCACCGCCGGAGGCCGAGACGGCGCCGCCGGAGGGCGGCTAGCCGCCGATCTCGCGCACGAACTCCTCGACGACGCGGTTGAATTTCTCGGTCTCTTCGAGGAACGGACAGTGGTTCGAGTGGGCGAAGACCTCTAGCCGCGCGTTCTGGGACTGGGCCACGATCCAGCGCGCGTTTTCGAGCGTCTGCATGGCCTGGTCGGCGCCGAAGCAGAGGAGCGTCGGGGTGGGAAAGCCCTTGATCACCTCGGCCCAAGTGCGGGTCGATTGATCGAACAGGATTGCCCCCGCGATCGCCTCGGGCGCCCGGATCATCTCGTCGTACATCCAGGCGAAGTCGGCATCGGCGATCGGGTCCTTGAACATCATCGGCACGATCGCCTTGGCGAATTCGTTGCGATTGGTCTGGACCTGGACGAGCCAGTCACGCAGCATCTCGAAGGTGATGAAACCGCGCGGCGCCGCCTCCCATTTAAAGTCGGTCGGCGCCTGGTCGATGTTGATCATGGCGCGGATGTCGCCCGCACCGAACTGGCGATAGTGGTCCCAGATCACGAACGAGCCCATCGACCACCCGACCAGGATCGGCCACCGCAGATCGAGCGCTTTCAGGAAGGCGCGGAGGTCCTGGGCATAGGTCTCGACGGTCTGGCCGTAGAGGGTCATCGACGAGCGGCCATGCCCGCGCAGATCAAGCGCGATGGCGCGGTAGCGCTCGCCGAACCAGGCGATCTGGCGCTGGAAGAAACGGCAGCTTCCCCACACGCCGTGGATGAAGACGATCGGCTGGCCGGACCCCTTCTCCTCGTAGTAGAGGCGGATGCCGTTGCCGATATCGACGCTGTCACGCCGCACATCGGATGGTGGCGGGGGATGTGCCATCTCTGCCCTCGGCTGGTTACGCCCGGCCGAAGGTAGGGATAAACCGCGCCGTCTGGCAACGACGGTGTTCCCTTTCTCCAGAGCGCTGGCGATCATGATTCATGACGCAGGCCTACCCCCAAGCCGGTCTCTTCTCCGGTGACCTTCCGGCGAACGTCGAGCGCCTGCTCCGTGAGCAGAACCCGTGGTGGGCAGAACAGCCGGGACCGCAGATCCCGTCGTTTCGGCGGGCCATATTCCCAAGGCTGCTCCGTCTCCTCGAACAGGGGTTGACGCCAGCCGTCGTGCTACGCGGGCCGCGGCGGATCGGCAAGACAATCCTGCTCCGTCAGGTCATTGAGGAACTGGCCGCCCGCGGGGTCGGCCCACAGCGAATCCTGTACCTCCCTTTCGATGAGATCGAGGCGCTCCACCGACTGCATGAGCCCGTCCTCCAGTGCGCTCGCTGGTTTCAGAAGAGCGTGCTGGGAAAAACCCTGAACCAGGCGGCGCACGAGGGCGCGCCCGCTTACCTCTTGTTCGACGAGGTTCAGAACCTCAAGGAGTGGGCGCCGCAGATCAAGAACCTGGTCGACAACAACACGGTGCGCGTGGCGGTTACCGGGAGCTCCTCCCTCCGTATCGCAGCCGGCCGCGATAGCCTTGCCGGGCGTATCACGACACTCGAACTCGGTCCACTCCTGCTGCGCGAGATTGCCACGCTGTGCGGCGAGAGCTTGAACTCGAACACTGGCATCTGGACCGATAACGGTGCCTCCGACTTGCGATCGCCTGATTTCTGGCGGGAAGCGGTGACGGTGGCGAGCCGGGACATCACGGCGAAGGACGCGGCGTTCGCCGCGTTTTCAACCCGCGGCGCCTATCCCTTCGCCCATGAGCGCCCGGATGCTCCATGGCCAGACGTTGCAGCCTACTTGAATGAATCCGTGATCGAGCGCGCCATCAAGCATGACCTGCGCCTTGGTGAGCGCGGCCGGCGCCGCGATGAGCGCCTGCTTCAGGAGCTGTTCCGCCTGTGCTGCCGCTACGCCGGTCAGAGTCCGGGCGAGGAAAGGCTCGGTTCCGAGTTACGCCAGACGCTCGACGCCAATGTCGGTCGGCAACGCCTGCAAGCCTACCTCAAGTTCCTCGACGGCACGCTCCCGCTCAAGCTCATCGAGCCGCACGAGCTGCGACTAAGGAAGCGCCACGGGGCGGTCAAGATGTGCTTGTGCGATCATGCCCTGCGCGCGAGCTGGTTTCACGAAGCGATCCCGCTCGCGCCGGAGGTCTTGACCGCAAATCCCCATCTCAGCGACCTCGCGGGGCACATCGCCGAGAGCGCGCTCGGCTACTACCTCGGGACGGTACCGGCGTCACAGGTATCGTGGTTCCCAGCCCGGCAGACCGAGCCGGAGGTGGACTTCGTCGTGACCGTCGGCGATCAACGCATTCCCATCGAGGTCAAGTACCAGCGTCGCATCGACCCTCAACGCGACACCCATGGGCTGAGAGCGTTCATCGAGAAGTCAGCCTACAACGCTCCCTTTGGCCTGTTGGTCACGATGGAGGACGGGGTCGGGGTCCCCGATCCCCGGATCATCACCCTGTCGCTTGCGACGTTCCTCTGGTTGCGGTAGCGCGCGCAACCGCGCATCGTGGTCGGCACCGAGAGCGGGGGTGTGATGGGCGCGTTTAGCGGGCGGGTCGTGGTCGTCACCGGCGGCGGGCAGGGGATCGGCGCCGCGATCTGCCACGCCTTTGCCGCCGAGGGCGCAGCAGTCGCGGTGCTCGACGTCAACGCCGAAGGGGCGAGCGCGCTCGCTGCGGCGATTGCGGCCGCCGGGGGCCAGGCGCTGGCGCTCGGGCTCGATGTCGCCGACGCGGCGGCGGTCGCAAACGGCGTGGATGACATCGCCCGCGCGTTCGGCGCCATCGACGTCGTGGTCAACAACGCCGGCATCGACATCTCTTATGCGGTCGAGAACATGCCCGATGAGGCGTGGCGGCGCGTCCTCGAGGTCAACCTGAGCGGCGCCTTCTACCTCACTCGGGCAGCCATCCCCCACCTCCGCCAGCGGCCGGGCGCGGCGGTCGTCAACGTCGCCTCGCTCGCCGGCAAGCGCCAGGCCTACAACGGCGGCGCCAACTACACCGCCGCCAAGTCGGGCATGCTCGGCCTGACGCGCCAATCGGCGCTGGAACTCGCCGCGTACGGCATCCGCGTCAATGCGGTCTGTCCCGGCCCGGTGCTGACTCCGATGATGGCCGAGGTGATGACGCCGGCAGAGATCGAGGAGGTGCTGCGCCTTCTACCACTCGGCCGCTGGGTCAGGCCGGAGGAGGTCGCGAGCGTCGTGCTGTTTCTGGCCGGGCGGGGCGCGGCGATGTGTACCGGCACCACCATCGATGTCGATGGTGGTTTTTCGGTCACGTATGGCATCCCGTTCGAGGCCTACTTCCGGCGCCGCGGCATCGTGTATCCGCCGCCGTGACCGTCCCGGCCAACCCCCAGATCGCCGACCGGCTGCGCGAGGTGGCGGCGTTGCTCGAGGAGCAGGGCGCCAATCCGTTCCGTGTCGCTGCCTACCGGCGCGCCGCTGACACGGTGGCGGGGTGGCGCGAAGATGTCGCCGCGATTCTCGCGGAACGGGGCTTCTCCGGCCTCGACGCCCTGCCCGGCGTCGGGCCGGCGATCGCGGCAGGAATGGAGGAGTTGCTCCGCACCGGCCGGTGGCAGCTCCTCGAGCGGCTGCGCGGCGCCGCCGATCCCGAGAGCGTGTTCGCCACCATCCCTGGCATGGGGCCTGCACTCGCCCGCCGGCTGCACGATGGACTACACGTCGATACACTGGAGGCGCTCGAAGTCGCTGCCCATGACGGCCGGCTCGATGCCGTGCCGGGGATCGGTCCGCGCCGCGCCGCCATGATCCGCGCCGGGCTTGGTCGCATGCTCGCGCGCGTGCGCCCGGTATTGCCGCGCCATACCGGCACCGAGCCGCCGGTCGCGTTGCTGATCGAGGTCGATCGCGAATACCGCGAGCGGGGGTCCGCCTTGCCCACGATCGCGCCGCGCCGCCTCAACCCCGAGGGCAAATCGTGGCTGCCGATCCTGCACACCGAGCGCGCGGAACGGCAGTTCACCGCGCTCTACTCCAACACCGCCCGCGCCCACGAGGTCGGCCGGACCCACGACTGGGTGGTGATCTACTTCCATTCCGACCACCGCGCGGAGGGTCAGCGCACGGTGGTGACCGAAACCCACGGCACCCTGATCGGTCGGCGCGTCGTGCGTGGCCGCGAGGGAGAGTGCCGCGACTTCTATCGGACTCTGGAGCCTAGAGCGGTGTCAGGCTGACCTCGACCCCGTGCACGCAGGTGCTTTCGCCCATGTCGGTCTTGTGGCCCGGGTTGAGCGCATTCACGTTCGCCCGCTCGCCCTCGCGCCGGGGCCAGCGCCCCTTGTAGCTGAGTGCCACGCCCGGCGGTACGACTTCGGCAATGGCGAGCTCGAGATCGAGGCTCCCGGTCTCGTTGCTGAGCCGAACTTTGTCGCCCGCATGGAGCCCGCGCTCGGCGGCGTCGCGCGGATGGAGGGTGACGGAGGCCGCGCCGAGCTTCGCCGCCACCCGCTCGTCGTTCGCATAGGAGTCGTTCATCAGCCACGGCGAGGCCGGCGAGACCAGCCGCAGGCGGCGGGCGCTCGGGCGCGGATCGGCGTGCGGCTCGGGCAGCCGGGGATGGCCATCGGCGGCGGCGGCAGCGGAGGCGATCTCGAGCCTGCCGCTCGGCGTCGGGAAGCGCAGTTCGGGGAACTGCAGCACCGGCTCGGCATGCGGCTGCACCGTGCCCTTGGCGGCAAGATCGGCAAACGTCCCGCGCACGCCGACCTGGTTCATCACGTTGGCGATGATCTGGGTATCGGGCTCGTAGAGCTCGGGCTCGGTGTAGCCCATGGCGCGGGCGAGGCGGCGGAAGATCTCCTGGTTCGGCAGGGCCTCGCCCATCGGCTCCCGCGCCTTGACCTGGGCCGAGAACGAGACGTTGAAGTAGCCCGACACCAGATCATCGAACTCGAGGAACGCCGCCGCCGGCAGCACATAGTCGGCGTAGTCGGTGGTGTCGGTCTCGAACACCTCAACCGCGACGTTGAACAGGTCCTCGCGGGCGAGCGCGCGGTGCAGCCGACGTTGCTCGGGGCTCGAGGCGGCGGGATTGATGTTCCACGTGACGAAGGCGGCGCTGCGCCTCGGATCCTCGAGCGCCGCGGCGAGGTCCATCTGGCTCATCGGCGGCGGGCCGCGGCGGAGGTGGCTCGCGAGCACGTAGTCGGCGTCCATGCCCTTGCGCGCCGCGGAATTGACATAGAGCACGCCGGCGCCCGGCTTGCCGAAGTTGCCCATGACCGCCGGGAGGAGCGTGCAGGCACGCACCACATTGCCGCCGCGCGGCTGGCGTTGCAGGCCCTGGCCGAGCCACAGCAACGCGGGACCCGCGCCATAGAGCCGCGCCGCCGCCTCGATCTGGCTGGCCGGCACCCCGGTGTGCGCCTCTCCCCAGGCCGGCGTGCAGGCGGCGATCTGCGGCTCGATCTCGTCCCAACCGATGCAGTGATCGTGCAGGAAGGTGCGGTCGATGCGGCCCTCGCGCCGCAGCGCGTGCACGATCGCGAACGCCAATGCCGCATCGCTCCCCGGAAACGGCTGCAGGAACAGGTCGGCGATCTCGGCGGTCGGGTGCCGCACCGGGTCGATCACGACGACCTTGGCCGGCGTCTCGCGCAGCCAGTACTTGTGCTGATGCGGGCCCGATGCCGAGGGGTTGGCGCCCCACACGACGATGCACGCGGAATCCTTCGCAGTGCGCGGATCGAAGCCGACGGTGCTCGTGCCGACGATGTAGCGCAAGCCGACGTGGCCGGCCAGATTGCAAACCGAATCAGGCTCGATCTCCTGCGCGCCGAGGCGGTGGAAGAAGCGCATCGGGAACCGGTTGGCAATCACCGCGCAGGTGCCCGAGTAGTGGGCGTGCAGAATGCGCTCGGGGTGGCCGGCCGCGGCGATCTCCTTGAAGCGCCCGGCGATGGCGCCGAGTGCCTCGTTCCACGAGCACGGCGTGAATTGCCCAGCGCCCTTGACGCCGGAGCGCCGGAGCGGCCGGGTCAGGCGCACGCGCTCATCGAGATAGATGCCGTTGTAGGCGAGCGCACACTTACCGCACAGAGCGCCCCGGCTGACGTAGTGGTCGGGGTCGCCGAGCACCTTGGTGATCCGCCCATCGCGCTTGATGACGACGATGCCGCAGGCGTCATAGCAGTCGCGCGGACACGTCGTCTTGATGAGCTCTTTGGCCACGGCTTCACCTCAAGACTCCCCTGCGCATCCTCGCACGAGCGCAGAGGTGCGCAAAAGGCCCCTACGGCGTGCCGCAGAGGCGGTCGCCGGCATCGCCGATGCCGGGGACGATGTAGCCCAAGGTGTCGAGCGCGGGATCGCATGCGGCGGCGTAGACCGGCACATCCGCGTGGGCGGCATTGAACGCCGCGATACCTGGCAGCGCGACCACGATCGTAACCAGAGCCAGGTCGCGTGCCCCGCTCGCTTTTAGCCGCGCGGCGGCGGCGATCGCGGAGCCATCGGTCGCGAGCGTCGGATCGGCGACGATGACCCGGTAGTCGCTCAATCTCCCCTGGACCCTGTAGTAGTACTCGAGGGGTCGCAGCGTCGCCTTGTCGCGGGCGAGCCCGAAGTAGCCGATGGCCGCCTCGGGGAGGAGATCGAGCAAGCCGGGGACGAGGCCGTTGCCGGCCCGCAGCACCGACACGATGCACACCGGCAGAGCGAGGAGCTCCCCGGCAGCTGTGCGGCCGCCCGGTGCGGCCCCTGCGATCGGGCGCAGCGGCAGTCCGCGGAGCGCCTCATAGCCGATCAGCCGGCCGGCCTCGCCGAGCGCGCGGCGGAACGCCGCGCTCGGGGCGTCGGCATTTCGCAGCCGGGCGAGCCGATCCTGCACCAGCGGGTGGGCGACGAGGGTCAAGCCGAGCCCGGCGCTCACCACGCGCTCCAGCCCGCATCGACCATGACGTTGGCGCCATGCACCGAACGCGCATCGTCCGAAGCCAGGAACACGGCGCAGCCCGCCATGTCTTCCGCCGGCAGGAAGTCCTGGCCGGTCGGCGTTCGGGTGCGCACCTCGGCGCACCGCGCCGGATCGGCCCGCAGGTTTTCGTTCATCGGTGTCACAATGTTGCCGGGCGAGAGCGTGTTGACGTTGATGTTGTGGCGCGCAAGCTCGAGGCAGAGCGCGCGGGCCAGGAAGAACGGCGCCTTGAGGTTGAGGTCGAGGTGGTCGTCCCAGTCCTCCTCGGTGTTCTCTTCGACCGGCTTGGAGCGGATGATCGCGGCGTTGTTGACCAGGATGTCGACCGTGCCGAAGGTCGCGAGCGCACGGCGCGCTCGACCTCGGCGACGCGGCGGATATCGGCCTGCAGGTGGTCGGCGCGACCGCCGGTCGCCGCCGCGTTGGCGCGGTTGACGATGGCGAGAGCGGCGCCCGCCGCCGCGAAGCGCCGCGCGATCGCGGCGCCGATGCCCTGCGAGCCCCCGGTTACGAGTGCGACTTTGTCCTTGAGCTTCATCCCAGACTCCTGATGGCTGGCGTGCTGTTCGCGAGTGCGCACGCGGCGCGCGCGGCATCGGTGAGGCCGCTGATGCCGCCCGCCGCGATGGCATCGCGGGGCGCCATCCACGAGCCGCCCACGGCGATCACGTTGGGGAGCGCGAGATAGCCGGCCGCAGTGGCGGCGTCGATCCCGCCGGTGGGGCAGAACGCGACGTCGGGGAAGGGCGCGGCGAATGCCTGCAGCGCGGCGACACCCCCGGCGCTCGCTGGAAAGAACTTGAGGCAGCGGAAGCCGATGTCGACTGCCCGCATGATCTCGCTCGCCGTCGCCACGCCCGGGAGGTAGGGCAACGCGCATGCCGCGCATGCCGTGGCGAGGCGCTCGCTGAGGCCCGGGCTGACGGCGAAGGCGGCGCCTGCCTCCTTGGCGCGGGCGGCTTCCTCTGGCTCGCGCAGGGTGCCGACACCGACGCGGCACTCGGGGACCGCGCGGGCGATGCGGTGCACCGCCGCCAGCGCCGCGCCGGTGCGCAATGTGACCTCGATGAGACGAAGACCGCCTTCCGCAAGTGCCCGGGCCACGGACGCCGCGCGATCGGCATCGTCGATGGTCAGCACCGGCACGATGCGGGCCGCGGCAAACCACTCAGCCACCAGCGGCCAAGGCTCGTCCATCGCTCGTTCGCGGTCCGGCTGTTATGGTCGGGCGGCACGATAGCACGGGAGCAATGATGCGTATCGCGACCATCGGCGAATGCATGATCGAGCTCAGCGAGGGCGCGCCGGGGCAGCTTCGCCAGTCGTTCGGCGGTGACACGCTGAACGCCGCGGTCTACCTCGCGCGGCTCTGCCCGGATGCGCGCACCGATTACATGACGGCGCTCGGCGATGATGCGTTCAGCGACGCGATGATCGCCGCTTGGCACGCCGAGGGAATTGGCACTGATACGGTGGTGCGGCTGCCCGGCCGACTGCCTGGCCTCTACATCATCCGGACCACCGAAGCGGGGGAGCGCAGCTTCTACTACTGGCGGTCGGCGGCGGCGGCGCGCGAGCTGTTTCGGGCACCCGAAGCGAGCGCGACGCGTACGGCACTGCCGGATTACGACGCTCTCTACTGGTCCGGCATCAGCGTCGCGATCCTCGACCCGCAGAGCCGTGACATCTTGCTCGGCCTCCTCCGCGAGGCGCGCCGACGCGGTCGGCGCCTGGTGTGCGATGTCAACCACCGGCCGCGGCTGTGGCCGAGCGGCGCCGCGGGATGGCGGGCCATGGCCCCCTTCCTGGCCCACGCCGACCTGGTGTTTGCGAGCCGCGAAGACGCCGAGGGCTTGTTCGGCGCCGCGCCGCCGGCGGAGCACCTGGCGCGCCTGCGGGCGGCTGGCCCCGCCGAGGCGGTCCTGACCGGGGGCGCTGGCGTTGCGCTGGCGAGCACCGAAGCGGATTGCGCCGCGCTTGCTCCCGCCGCCACGATCGAGCCGATCGATACGACCGCTGCTGGCGACGCGTTCCATGCCGCCTACCTCGCAGCGCGCCTCAGCGGCGCATCCCTTGCCCAGGCACTGGCGGCCGGTCACGCGTTGGCCGGCGTCGTCATCGGCTACCGCGGCGCAATCATCCCGCGCGCGGCGATGCCCGCGGCCCTGCTGGCGGCGACGCGCCGGACGCACCGTTGGTGAGCCGGACAAACACGGCTTCGTGATTTGCTGGCGGTGGGGATTGACCACTTAAGACTAATTCTAATATGAAGCTGGGAGCGGCCGCGATCGGCGCGGCCTCGGACGCTCATGGCAACCAGCGGAGCTATCTTCGACACCGCATCCGAGCAGGCTTACGTGCGGGCCGCCATGCGCGTGCCGATGCTCGACCGGGAGCGCGAGCGCGAGCTCGCCGCGCGCTGGCACGTGGGGCGCGACGAGCGGGCGCTACGGGAGCTGATCGCGCCGCACCTTCGCCTGGTCATCGCGATGGCAGGGCGCTTCCGCGGCTACGGCCTGTCGCTCGACGATCTGATCCAAGAGGGGACGCTCGGTCTCTTCCAGGCCGCCCAGCGCTTCGAGCCGGGTCGCGACATCCGCTTCTCCACCTACGCACGCTGGTACGTGCGTTCCTCGATCCAGGATTTCGTGCTGCGCAACTGGTCGATCGTGCGGTCGGGCACGACGAGCGCGCAGAAGACCATGTTCTTCAACCTCCGTCGCCTGCGTGCTCGCCTCCAGAGCGGCAGCGGCGCCTCGAACGAGTCGGCACTGCGTGACATGGCGCGGACTTTCAGGCTTGCCCTCTGCGACGTGCAGACGATGGCGCAGCGGCTCGATGGCGGCGATGTTTCGCTCAACAGCCCCTTGCCAGGCGGGGACGCCGAACAGATCGACCTCCTGCCGGACCCGTCGCCGAGCCCGGAGGCGCGGGTGGCGGCGGCCGAGGAGATGGCGACGCGGCGGGCGTGGCTCGGCCGCGCGCTCAAGCGCCTGTCGCTGCGCGAGCAGATGATCGTCCGTACCCGGCACCTGCAAGACAGGGTGACCACATTGTCCGCTCTGGGCGCCCGCCTCGGCATCAGCAAGGAGCGCGTGCGCCAGATCGAAGGCGAGGCGCTGACCAAGCTCCGCGCTCTCTCCTAGCCGAGGGTGCTCTGTCCATCAGGTTGAGGGCTCAAGCCGCGCGCTAGGCCAAGTCGACGCTACTTGAACACCTCGGCGTAGTAGCGCCGGCTGGCCGGCACCGCGAGCAGCGCTTCGACGGGGGCCAGCGCCTTCTCCGCCATCAGCTCGGCGAGGTGCTGCTTGTGGGCCGCGACCGTGGTCCACTCCTCGACCAGCACGAACTCGTCCGGGTTGTTGATGTCCTCGCACAGCTTGATGCCGAGGTAGCCCTCGACCTTGCCGGCACCGGTCGGCCCGAGCAGGAGCTTCCTGAGATTCGGACCCTGACCGGGCTTGGCCGTGAACCGCACCAGCAACGTGATCGCCATCTGCGCCTCCCTAGCGCTTCGTCGCGCTTGTGGCGGGGACTCTATCAGCTTCGCCGCGCGCCCGGCAGCGCCGCGCTCAGGTCGGGAACGGGCCGAGGCGCGCTGCGGCGCGAGCGATGATCGCGTGGCCGAACGGCGGGATATCGGTGCCGAGGCGGTGGTGGACCGGACCGAGGCAGAGGCGGCGCGCCGCGATCTCCTTGGCGTAGGTCACGAAGTGGTTGATCGAGCACTCCAGAAACACCACCGCGGGCTCGATGGCCGCGTACGCCGCCTCCGCCTCGGCCTCGCGGCCGGCGATCAGAGCGCCATAGGCGCGCGCGAGGTGGTCGCAGCACTCGAAGCCGGGGATGAACCCGACCGCACCGGCGCGCCAGCAGTCGATGAACCCGAGCCCGCCGCGACCGAGGAAGACGTCGAGCGCGCCTCCGGTGGCCTCGATCAGCCTGGCCACCGCGAGCGGCTCGTCCTCGACCTTGACGATCGCGACGTTGGGATGCTGGCGGTGCAACGCGGCGAGGCCCTGGTCGCTGAGGCCGATCCCGAGATACTGCGTCGCATTCTGGATGCCGAGCGGCACCGGCAGCGCGTCCGCCACCTGGCCGAAGAAGCGGACGAGTGAGGCTTCCGAGACATCGCGCGCCGGCGGTGGCTGCAGGACCAGCCAGCGCGCTCCCGCCGCCACGGCGGCGCGAGCGAAGGCGATCTGGCCGGCGGGCGTGTTCTCGCCCACCGTCACCGACAACGGGCAGCGCCCGCCGACCGCCTCTGCCACCACCTCGACCACGCGCCGGCGCTCGGCCTCGCTGAGCTTGTTGATCTCGCTCGCGAGCCCCATGACCGCCACACCCTGCACGCCGCTCGCGATCGCCGCCTCCACCTCGCGGCGCAGCGCGCGCTCATCGATCGTGCCGTCCGCGGCGAAGAAGACGCTCAGCATCGGATACATGCCGGCAAACCCGCTGCTCATGCTTTGCGCTCCCCGTGGTCATCGCGAAGCACTGACAGGCGCCGCGCGGTGTCGCGAATCGCGGCCCAGGCGCGCGCCACGTGCGCCGCTTCCGTGTAGGTCTGCCCGATCGAAACGCGCAGCACCAGCGCACCGTTCGCACGTGTTTGGGTGAGATAGAGGGCGCCTGAGTCGTTGAGTGCATCGAGCAGCCGCTGGTTCAGCGCATCGAACGCCGCCGGGTCGACCCCGGCCGGCCGATAGCGGAAGCAGAGGAGGCTCAGGCGCGGCGGCACCACGAGCTCGAAGTCAGGCTCGGCCGCGATGTCCGTGGCCAGCCCTTGGGTCAGCGCGATGTGGCGCCGCAGTCTCGCCCGAAGCCCCTCCGCGCCATAGTGCCGGAGCACAAACCAGAGCTTGAGGGCGCGGAAGCGCCGGCCGAGCGGGATCCCCCAATCGCGGTAATCGATCACCCGATCGCGCTCGCGCGTCTTGAGGTACTCGGGCAGGATCGTGAACGTGCGGATGAGCGCCGCCGGATCGCGCACGTAGTGGGCGCTGCAGTCGAAGTTCGTGAACAGACACTTGTGCGGGTTGACCACGATCGAGTCGGCCAGCCCCATGCCCTCCGCCATCCAGCGCTGCTCGGGGAGCACGAGCGCGCTGCCGGCCCATGCCGCATCGACGTGCAGGAAGATGCCGTGCCGCTGGCAGATCGCCCCGATCGGTACGAGCGGGTCGAACCCCGATGTCCCGGTGGTGCCGAGTGTGGCCACGACGATCGCCGGTCGCGCGCCGGCGGCGATATCCTTGGCGATCGCGGCTTCGAGCGCCGCGGGCCGCAGGGCAAACCGGCCATCGACCGGGATGCGCCGCAGATTCTCGCGCCCCAAGCCCGCGATACCCATTCCCTTCTCGACCGAGGAGTGGGCTTCGGCCGAGCAGTAGGCGGTCAGGCGCGGCGCCGCGCCGAGGCCGGCGCGATTGCCGGAGAATCCGCTCGCGCGCTCGCGCGCCGTGAGGATCGCGGCGAGTGTGGCCGCGGACGCGGTGTCCTGGATCACGCCGTGCAGCCCCTCGGGCAGGCCCAAGAGCTGACGCAGCCAATCGAGCACGCGGGTCTCGATCTCGGTCGCGGCCGGCGACGTCTGCCAGATCATGCACTGGGCGCCGATCGCTGCTGTGAACATCTCGGCCAAGACCGAGGGCGGGCTCGTATTCGCCGGGAAGTAGGCGAAGAACATCGGGTGCTGCCAGTGCGTGATACCGGGCATCACGATGCGATCGATGTCGGCAATGATCGCGGCGAGGGTTTCGCCGGTCTCGGGTGGCGCGGCCGGGAGCCGCGCGGCAATGTCCCCCGGCGCCACCTGCGCCCGCACCGGGTAGCGCTCGACCCCAGCGAGATAGTCGGCCATCCACTCGACGGCGGCATGGGCCTGGCGGCGGAAGTCCTCGATCTCGGTTGTTGTGGGCATGGGGTGCCGGCGCGGTTCGCAGCCGATGGTAGCGGGTTTCGCGCGCGCGTGAAGCCCGTCAGTCGAGTTGGAAGACGAGGGCCTTGAGATACGCGGTCTCGGGCAGCAGCGGATGCACGGGGTGGTCGGGCGCCGCGCCGGCGGCGCGCAGGATGCGCCCCGTGCGCCCGGCCTTGCCGATGCCCCCGACGCAAGCGCTGGCGAACTGGGCCGCTTCGACCGCGTGCGAGCACGAGGCCAGGAACAGGAAGCCGCCGGCCTCGACGACCTGCGCGGCGAGGCGCGCGAGCTTCTCGTAGCCCTTGAGGCCGCTCGCCAGCGTCTTGCGCGACTTCACGAACGCCGGCGGGTCGCAGATCACGGTCCCGAAGGTGGCCCCTTCGCGCGCCAGCCGGGCGAGCTCGGTGAAGGCCTCGCCGCGCCTGAACGCGGCCGCTCCGGCCACGCCGTTGAGCGCCGCCGCTTCATCCGCGAGCGCCCGCGCTGCTTCCGAGGAGTCGATCGCCAGAAGCCGCCCGGCACCAGCGCGGAGCGCGACTATGCCGAAGCCCCCGACATAGGCATGCGTGTCGAGCACGCTGCGTCCACGGCTGAGCCCCGCCATGAAGGCGCGGTTGTCGCGCTGATCGAAGAACCACCCGGTCTTCTGCCCGGCGCACGCATCGATGACGAAGCGGCAGTCGTTCTCGATCACCAGGAGCGACGCCGGCAACACGCCGATGACCTCCGGCGCGCGCTGGTCGAGGCGCTCATGCAGCCGCGCCGGGCTGTCCCGGCGCAGCACGATGGCGGCGGGCGCCAGCACGGCGCGGATCGCCTCGATCAGCGCGTCCGCCGCGCGTTCCACGCCGGCGCCGTTGAGCTGGCACACCACCACGTCGCCAAACCGGTCGATGGCCAGCGCCGGCAGGTCGTCGGCTTCGGCGTGCACTAGACGGTAGTAGGGCGCGGCGTAGAGTGTCCCACGCAGCGCCAGCGCCCGGCGCAGGCGGTCGGCAATCAGCGCGGCATCGAACGCCGCCGCCGGGTCGCGTGCAAGCCGGCGCGCCGCGATCAGGCTGTGCGGGTTGAAGAGGTAGGTGCCAAGCACCTCACCGGAGGGCGCCGCGAGCGCCACCGGTGCTCCCGGTGCGATGGCACGGGCGCTCTCGTCCATGACGATCTCGTTGGCGAACACCCAGGGATGTCCGTGTCGGGCGCGCCGCGCGCCGGCGCCCTGAACGAGACGGACTATGGCGCGCGCGCCCGCCGTAGGTGCCATGCGGGCGACGCCTACCGCGGCGTTAGCGGCCAGATCTCCGGGATGACCAGACACGCCACGACCCAGGTGATCAGGTTCAGTGGCACCCCGACCTTGACGAAGTCGGTGTATCTGTATCCACCCGCGGCATAGACCAACGTGTTGGTCTGGTAACCGACCGGCGTGGCGAAGGCCGCGCTCGCCGCGAACATCACCGCCACGATGAAGGGCCGGGGGTCGACGCCGAGGCTGTGCGCGAGTCCGATCGCGATCGGGGTGAGCAGGATGCCGACGGCATTGTTGCTCACGAACTCGGTCAGGATCCACGCCAGCACGTAGATGAACCACAGCATCGCGAGCGGGCTCAAGCCGCCGAAGACCCCGTCGATTCCGGCAATCACGGCCTCAAGCGCCCCGACCTTCTCCATCGCGGTGCCCAGGCTGATCATGCTGAAGATCACGATCAGAACCTTCCAGTCGAGCGAGCGGTAGGTGTCGCTGCGCTCGATGCAGCCGGTGGCGAGCACGACCAGCGTTGCGATCAGCGCCAGACCGGCGATCGGCATGACGTCGAGCGCGGCGAGGATGACGACGCCGAGGACGGCAGCGATGGCGATCGGCGCCTTGGCGGGGCGGAACGGCCGCTCGCGCGGCTCCGCGAGGTTGATGATGTCGCCCGCTTCCATCATGCGGTGCATCCCCTGGCGCGGCCCCTCCATCAGGAGCGTGTCGCCGATCTGGAGCTCATCCTCCTCGAAGTTACCTCGGGTGGCGTCGCCCTGACGGTGCAGTGCGACGATGTAGGCGCCATAGCGTCGGCGCAGATTGAGCTCGGCAAGGCGGTGGCCGACATAGCTCGATCGCGGCCCGATGATGCCCTCGAACAGCTCCGAGGTGCGCGTGCCGACCTCTTCAAGCTCGCTCTTCGGATCGAACGTCAGTCCGACGCGATCGCGCAAGGTCATCAGTCCGCCGACCGCGGCCTTGAACACCAGCCGATCGCCGGCCGCCAGCCGAACGCCGCCGAGGTCGCGGCGCAGACTCTCATCGCTGCGGATCACGTCGATCAGTCGAGCATTGCGCAGGTTGAGGAGCTTCGCCTCCTCGAGACTCATGCCCACCAGGCGCGAGCCCGGCGGCGCGATCACCTCGGTCAGGAATGAGCGGGGCGGCAGATCGGCCAGCGTGCCGGTCACGGTCTGTCGGTCCGGCAACAGGCGAAAGCCGATCGTCGCGAGGTAGACGATACCGACTCCGGCGACGATGACGCCGAGGCCGGTGATCTCGAAGATGCCGAATGCCGGCTGGCCGTAGTCGCGCGCGACGCCGTCGACGATGATGTTAGTCGAGGTTCCGATCAGGGTGCAGGTCCCGCCGAGGATCGCGGCATACGACAGCGGCATCAGGAGACGCGACGGCGCCACGCGATAGTGCTGCGCCAGGCGGAACGCCACCGGGATCAGAACGACGACGACCGGCGTATTGTTGATGAATGCGGATACCACAACGGCGAAGAGCAGGAACCCGGCTATGCCAACGAGCGGCGCGCCGCCGACGCGTTGTGTGATCAGGCTGCCGACATAGTCGATGCAGCCAGTGCGCTCCAGCGCGGCGCTGAGCACGAACATCGCGGCGACCGTGAAGAGCGCGTTGTTGCTCAGGATCCTGAGAATCTGATCGGTCGAGAGGATGCCGGTAACAAGGAGGATGACAGGAACGGTCAGCGCCACGTACTCGATGGGCACCCACTCCTTGATCATCGCGACCAGGACCGCGACGAAGAGCAGCGAAACGACGACGAGCTCGATGGTGTCGCCCGACACTGCCCCGATCTCCCCACCTGCGGCCCCCACGCACGGCCGGGGCGGCGCCATTATGGTGAGTTGCGCGAACTACGCAATTGATGTGCCCCCGTGCACCCGGCAAAGGTTGCCACGTTGCGGTCGAGCGGCCGCACTGTTAGATAAGCGGCTGGTGCAACAGGGTCGATCCGCGATGAGCCACGCATCCAACCCGGCCGCGCGCTGCGCCGCCTCCAGTCGCATCGCCGCCCTCGTGTTCTTGGTCGTGTCTTTGCTCGCCGCGCCGGGCCCCGCCGCGGCGAACGAAGCGCAGGCGGCGATCCCGGCGGCCGTGGACTCGTTGGTCGGTACGATCGCCTATCACACCGCTCGGGAGGAGGACACGTTCGTCGACCTTGCGCGCGCTCACGGGCTTGGGTTTGTGGAACTCGTGGCGGCGAACCGCGACGTCGATGTGTGGTTGCCCGAACCCGGAACACGGATCGTCCTGCCGAAGGCGAATCTGCTGCCCGACGCCCCGCGCCGGGGTATCGTGATCAACCTGCCCGAGCTGCGGCTTTACCACTTCCCTGGCGAGGGCCAGCCGGTGGAGAGCTATCCGCTGGGCGTCGGGCGCGATGGCTGGCTCACACCGACCGGCTCGACCGAGATCGTGCGCAAGGTGGTCGGGCCGACCTGGTTCCCGACCGAGCGCACACGCGCCGACCGGCCCGACCTGCCGAAATCGGTGCCGCCCGGGCCGGACAACCCGCTCGGCACCCACGCGCTCTACCTGGGCTGGCCGGCCTATCTGATCCACGGCACGAACCGACCGTACGGAGTCGGCCGCCGCGTGAGCCGCGGCTGCATCCGCATGTATCCCGAGGATGTCGTCAAGCTCTACGCGAAGGTACCGATAGGGACGCCGGTTACCGTCGTCGATCAGCCAGTCAAGATCGGCTGGCACCAGAACGAGCTGTACCTTGAAGTGCACCCCACGCTTGCCCAGGTCGACCAGCTCGAATTCGATCACCGGTTCGAGCCGGAACCGATCGATGACCTATGGCGCCGACTGCGTGAAGTGGCGGGTGAAGCGGCCGACCGCATCGAGTGGTCTGCCGCACTCAGCGCGGCCCGCGAGCGCTCAGGCGTACCAATCCGCGTGACTCGCTGACGCACCGAGCGCCAGCGAGTCCGCGAATCGACGACACGTCCGCGAATCACGCTGAGACGCGACGCTACTTCCGTATCGAGGCTCCCAGCGCGCGATCGGCCTTCTCGGCGGCAGCCTTCGCCTCGTCGGCGGCGGCCTGCGCCGCAGCGGCAGCCTGTTGGGCCGCAGCGGCGGCATCCTCCGCGCTCTTCGCCGCGGACTCTGCCGAGGCAGCGGCTTGCTGCGCCGCGGCCAACGCTTGGTCGGATTTCTGCAGTGCCATGGCTGCGTCGCCCTCGGCCTTCGCCGCGGTGCTCTCAGTGGCCTGTGTGGCGCAACCCGCCGCCAGGGCGAGCGGTAGCAGTGCAGCGACAACCAGTGCGGATCTACGAAGATGGATCATTCTTCTCTCCAGTTATGGGCCGATCAAGGATCCCTGCCTCGGGCCGGCACGCGCCGAAAACGACACGACTTGTGAGCCTCTATCATGCTCTGCGCACTGATCTTGATCAAGCAGTCTCGCGCGCGGCAATCGCCGCGAGCACGCCCTGAGGATGATGCCGCCCCGAACGTCCTTGAGCCGGTGCCGGAGCGCTGCGCGTGATCTCGTTCACCCGTGCTCGGTGTGACTCAGCGCAAGCGGGGGCTACCATCTAACGTCCCGCCGCGCCCGCCCCGCGGTGCGTCCGGCCGAATCTGGCGATGCACCGGAGTCACTCGCCCGATGAATCGAGGCGGTTGTTGCGCCACCAGGCCGCCGCCGCGGGTCCGTCGGCCTCGAGCGG
>VGEJ01000005.1 GCA_016869335.1 Alphaproteobacteria bacterium
GAGAACAGCGCTCCGGACCGTTCGTCGTTTCCACGCATCCCCGCCTCCCCGCTTCGCCAGCGCAGAGAATCACAACCCACCTCCCGCCGCGAGCGGGTTTTTCAGCAGCCTGCTAGACCCACGAGCAGGAGTACCGGGGTGCCGAGTTCGACCGCGGTCGCGAGGTAGGCGGCGACGTCGGCGGGCAGGAGGGGCACCTAATACTCGAAGTCGAACAGGATGATCGTCTTGTCGATATCCTCGATCTTGGTCAGGCCGGAGAGGAAGAAGATCCGGGCGATCCAGAATCGGATGAAGAGCATGTAGATCGGGCCGGCGTAGCGGGTGATCGCGCGTCCGAGCGCCTCGATCCGATCGGCGAAGGGGAACGCCGTGCCGGAGACGGCGAGCAGCCGGTCGAGCGAAAACGTGCCGGCGCCCATCACAACGTACCAGCCGAACAGGATGGCCCAGAACTCCTGCTCCGGCACCGCCATGTAGGCGTACTGGATGACCAGCGTCAGGATCAGCATTGCCAGCGCTGCCAGCCGCGTGCCGAGCCCGAGAACGAGGAAGATCGGTCCTAGTACCTCGATCGCGACGCCGAGTACGGCGGCGAGCACCGGGTTCATCCACGAGACCGGGTATTCGTTGGTAGCCAGGTAGAGCGCCTTGTCCCAGTCCGAGAGCTTGATGATGCCCGAGACCCAGAATGTCTGGGCCAGCCAGAGGTGGATGAACAGGTCGAGGATCGGTCCGGCGGTCCTGTCGCCGAGACCGAACAGGTCGTACACGAAGTCCATCAGCCGGACCGTGCCGCTGATGGGGTGAGAACGCAGCGATCGCGGCGGTGTCGGAGTGGGTATTCCCGTTCTGGTTGTACCAGTGCCGGTGGATTGGAAAGCGCTGGCGGTGCGGCGCATGGTGGTCTTCCTTAAGGCGGTCTAGTCGGTTTTCAGGAACCGGCGCGCGAGCAGGCGATCGAGCGACAAGGCTCCGGCGCCCCGGACGATGATGATGAGCAGCAGCAGCATCCAGTAGAAGTGCTCGACATGGTCGTAGGCCGGATTGCTGGCGCCGAGCACGAACTGGATGACGAGCGCCATGCCGAGGAGCGGCAGCGCGGCCAGGCGCGCGAACAGGCCGAGGATCAAGAGCACGGGCATGCCGAGTTCGATGATCGTTGCCAGCGTCGCGGCCGCGGCCGGCGGCAGGATCGGCACCTGGTACTCGAGCTCGAACAGGAAGATCGTGGAGTTCCAGTCGTCGATCTTGGCCAGGCCCGAGTTGAAGAAGACACGCGCGATCCACAACCGGACCGCTAGGTCGACGAGCGGTGCGACCCAGGTTTCCAGCGCCGCGATCGCGCCGCGGACGAGGTTGATGGGATCACGTGTGGCCACGCGGGCTCGTCCTGCCATGTCGATCATGAGCGTACCTCCTCTGCCGGATCGCTGAGGACGAAGCTGGTGAAGGTGCTATGGGACAAGAGGCGCGCGAGCGAGGCTTCGAGGGCGAAGGCTGGCTCGCTCAACGTCGCGGCGTGTGCGGCCCGCCCGAGCGTCAGGCCGAGCTTCAAACCGAGCGCCAGAGTAAAGGCCCCGGCGCTCAGCTCGGTCATCTGGACCTCGAGGCCGGTCCGCGAGATGAGGATGTAGTGGTCGCCTTCGCCGCCCGCATCCTGAGCGCGCCCGCCGCCTCCGAGCCGCTCGCGCCAGATCGCCACGAGGTCGTGGCGCGAGCCGAGGAGGCGCACCGCGGGGTGCAGGCTGAGGCGCAAGAGCGGGGTGCGCTCTGGCGGCACGGCGCCGAGCAGGCCGAGATCGAGCGGCGCCGCGTCGGCGGCGAAATAGCACTCGTTCCGCGCCCACTCGAGGCGCGCCAGATCGGGTAGGTACGGATGCCTCGTCGCGCCCAGCGCAGCCAGAAACTCGGGCAACTCGCCACCGTACGCGGAGAGCTGGGGCTGGCGCGGCGGCCGGCTCTTGATGAACGCCGCCGCGACCGTGCGAAACGCCGCCTCGCCGAGGACGTTGGCGACCGTCGGGTAAGCCGCCGCGAGTACGCCGACGAGCGATTGAAAGACGTTGTTGCGGTAGATCTCGATGCGGGCGTCGGGCGCCAGACCATCGCCGTTCGCGACCGCGGCACGTGCCTCGGCGTCGTCGCGGCCCAAGAGGCCGGTGCGCAGCGCCGCCTGGAGGTCACTCAGCATAGCAGTGGATCCGTGTCTGGCGAAACTCGCTCAACCTGGCCTCGGCCCGGCTCGCCTCGGCCAGCAGTGTCGGCAGTGGCGGGACTCGGGTGTCCCACTCGATCAAGGTGGGACGGGGCCCGATGATCTCGAGCGCCTGCTCATAGAGGTGCCACACCTCGGCGGCCACGGCCGAGCCGTGATCGTCGATCAGCACCTGGTGGTTCGCGATGTGCTGGACCGCGTGCCCCGCGAGGTGCATCTCGCCGACGCTCTCAGGGTTGAGCGAGCGCATATAGCGCAGCGCATCGCCGTCGAGATTGTGCGTCGAGACGTAGACGTTGTTGATGTCGAGGAGAATGCCGCAGCCGGTGCGCTGCGCCACCGCGGCCAGGAACTCGGCCTCCGGGATGTGCGAGGCCGCGTAACTCAGGTAGGCCGAGGGGTTCTCGACCAGGATGGTGCGCCCCAGCACGTCCTGTGTGCGCGCGACGTTGCGGCAGACGATGTCCAGCGCTTCGCTGGTGTAGGGCAATGGCAGCAGATCGTTGAGGTAGACGCCGCCGCTGACACTCCACGACAGGTGGTCGGAGATCTGCGTCGGCTCGATGCGGCGGTAGAGCATCGCGAGGCGCGCGAGGTGCGCGGGGTCGACGCCCTCGGCCGAGCCGAGCGACAGCCCGACGCTATGAAAGCTGATGGGGTAGTCGCGTCGGATCGCGTCGAGGGCCACGATGCGCGGGCCACCGGCCGCGAGGTAGTTCTCGGAGTGCGCTTCGAGCCAGGCGACCTTAGGACGCTCGTCCAAGAGCCGCTGGACGTGCGGATGTCGGAGCCCGATTCCCGCTCGCGCGGGGACCGGGGGACTTGGGCGCCCCATCGGGGTTGGGCTGGGGGCAGGGACCATGGGCCGCAGCCCTTCTGGGGCGCCGCACTCCTGCATTCCGCCTTGGGCTACGACTTCTTCGGGTTGGCGCCCTCGAACGGCTCGGTCGCGCCGTCCATCGCCGTGCACGCGTCCGCACTCTCCACGGCCTTCCAATCGGCGCCCGAGAAAGTGTCCTTGCTCTGGCCGGCGCACGAGTGCGTGCCGGCCGCGTTGGCGCAGTCGTTCTCGCCGGCCTTCGAGATGCCATAACACTTCACGCCGTCGGCGGCGTTGGCGCTGGCCACGGTGAGGATCGAGGCCGTCGCCAGGGCGCTGGTGAACGCGGCGGCAATACCCAGGTAGGAAAGCGTCTTGCTCGACATTGACATGTCTCCTGTCGGTTGGTTCAGATCACTCGGCGTTCGCCGAGCTTCGCGCGGTACGTTAGGTGGCGGTGCCCTCTGGCAGATGTCACGTATGCGTGAAGCCCGTGGTCGATCACCGTGTTGACGATGGGAACGTACGCGCTGGCGGCACCAGCGTAAAATGCTTGTGGTCTCTGGATTCGATAGCCGCGAGCTATGATAGGAGTCGGCGGCCGGGACCGCGCACCGGCAGGGGACGGCATCGAGGCGACGCGATGGAAATGCACCAGGTCCGCTACTTTCTCGCGGTGTCGCGGCACCTCAACTTCACCCGCGTCGCCGAGGAGTGCCACGTTTCTCAACCCGCGCTGACGCGTGCGATCAAGAAGCTCGAGGACGAGCTCGGCGGGCTCTTGTTCCGCCGCGAGCGCAACCAGACCCACGCCACCGACCTCGGCCGGATGATGCAGCCCCATCTGCAGCGCTTTCTCGAGGCGAGCAAGCTGGCCCGGGCCGAGGCCCAGGGCCTGCAAAACCTCGAACTGGCGCCGCTGGCGCTCGGTCTCATGTGCACGGTCGGTCCGGCCCGGTTGATCGGGCTGGTCAAGGAGCTGCGGCGCGAGGTGCCCACCCTGACGCTGTCGCTGAGCGAGGACACACTCGAGAACCTGCTCGAACGCATGATCGCGGGCGACCTTGAGGTCGCCGTGCTGGCGACGCCCGAGCCGCTGCCCGATCGCCTCGATTTCACGCTCGTCTACAGGGAGCGCTATGTCATCGCCTTCCCGCCCAGGCATCGCTTCGAGTCGATGCCAGTCGTGAAGATCCGCGACGTCAACGACGAGCTCTACCTCAAACGCATGAACTGTGAGTATTCTGATTATCTTGCGGATCTTCTGGAAACGAACGGATCTCATCTGCGCATCTGCTACCGAAGCGAGCGTGAGGATTGGATTCAGAGCATGGTCATGGCCGGGATGGGCTGCGCCTTCATGCCCGAGTAAATGGTGCTCTACCCCGGGCTCCCAACCCGGGTCGTGGTCGAACCCGAGGTGGTGAGGGAGGTCGGGCTGGTGACCATGGCGGGCAGACGCTTTTCGCCGCCGGTGCAGCACTTCGTCCGGCTGACCAAACGCCATGACTGGACCTCGTAGGCGCCAGCGATAGCTGGCGGCTATCGCGCATTGACCCGGGCGTACCTCACGGCGATGTGAGATCACAAGGTTTTGAGGCCGTGTGAGGCGCTTTCGCCCTCGCCCGGCGTGGCGCGGGTGGGCCCATACCGTGACCGCCGCTGAGCGCCGGCGTAAGCTCATGCCATGCCCTGCCCGCGCCCCAGACGGCGGTGCCCGCTGGTGGCCGCCGCCGCAACGGCGGTACTGTTGAGCGCCGCGCCCGCCGTTACCGCGCGCGCGGAGGCGCCGGTGGGTCTTGCCCTCGTGCTTGCCGTCGATGCCTCGGGCAGCGTCGATGGCCGCGAGTATGCGCTTCAGATTCAGGGTCTCGCGGCGGCCTTCCGCGACCCCGAGGTCGTCGCGGCAATCGAAGCGGTGGGCGAGGGCGTGGCCGTCCTGGTGGTGCAATGGTCGGGCGCCCAGAGCCAGGCGGAACGAATCGGCCGCGTGCAGCGCCTGTTCGGCGGCTACACGGCGGTCGGGGCGATGCTCGACTTCTGCGCCGAGCAGTTCGACCGGGCCGGTCTCGACGCGGCGCGCCGAATCATCGATGTATCGGGCGATGGGGCCGACAATCACGGCGGCACGCCGCCGCTGGTGCGCGATGCTGTGATTGCGCGTGGCGTGACGATCAATGGTCTGGCGATCCTCAGCGACGACCCCGACCTGGCCGCCTACTATCGCGAGAACGTCATCGGTGGGCCGGCGTCGTTCCTGCTCACCGCACGCGACTACGGCGACTTCGCACGCGCCATCCGTCGCAAGCTGATCGACGAGATACTCGGCGGCCCGGTCGCGGCGACCATGGACGGCGTCGTGGTTGACAGTGCGTCCGCCCCTGGCCACCCTACCGTGAGTGCGGGTTCGGCGCGTGCCGTCCCGGCGCCGGAGGAGATCCATGAGCGCGGCGAAGGGCGGCCATCGTCTGTTGCACACGATGATCCGGGTGCGTGACCTCGATCGCTCGCTCGACTTCTATCAGCGGCTCCTCGGCATGACGCTCCTGCGCAGGCAGGACTATCCCGCTGGCCGCTTCACCAACGCCTTCGTCGGCTACGGCGATGAGGCCGCGGGAGCGGTCGTCGAGCTGACCCACAACTGGGACCGCGCCGAGCCCTATGACCTCGGCACCGGCTTCGGGCACCTGGCGATCGGGGTCCCGGACATCCATGGGACGTGCGATCGGCTCAAGGCCGAGGGGGTGTCGATACCGCGCCCGCCCGGCCCCATGAAGCACGGCACCACGGTCATCGCGTTCATCGAGGATCCCGACGGCTACAAGATCGAGCTGATCGAGCGCCCATCGCGCTGAACGACGCCCGGCGCCTCCGGTAGACCAGCGGCAATCCGGCAGCCGAGCTAGGCCGCGGCGGTGGCGCGCCTGCGTTCCTCGGCCGCGAGCCATTTGGTGACCCGCCCGCCGATCTCCTGGCCGAGGATGCGCTCGGCGACCCGCACTGTGCGCCGCAAGCCCCACACGTCAATGCCGGTATCGAAGCCCGACTGCTCGAGCATCTGTACCAGGTCCTCTGTGGCCAGGTTCCCCGCCGCGCCAGGCGCGAACGGACAGCCCCCGAGACCGCCGATCACGCTGTCGAATCGCCGCACCCCCTCGGACAGGGCAGCCCAAGCGAGAACCAGGCCCATGGCCCGGGTGTCGTGGAAATGGGCCGCGAGCCGTTCGGCCCCCCAGCTGGACACGAGGACGCGAAACAGCCGCTGGCAGTGTGCCGGATCGCCGGCGCCGATCGTGTCCGCGATGGCGACCTCCTCGGCGCCGGCATCGAACATCCGGCCGACCAGCGCCACGACCCGCTCCATCGGCGTTGCGCCCTCGAACGGGCAGGCGAACGCGGCCGAGATATATGCGCGCGAACGGATACCGGCGCCGCGGCCACGGGCGATCACGGTCTCGCAAACCGCCGTTGCGGCCTCGAGCGACATGTTGATGTTCTTGCGGTTGAAGGTATCGGTCGCGGCGAGCACGAGCGCGATGTCGCGCGCTCCCGCGGCGAGCGCTCGCTCATAGCCCTTCTCGTTCGGCACCAGCACGGAGTAGGTCACCTCCGGCGCGGCGGGCAGCGCCGCGAACAGCTCGGCCGCATCCGCCATCTGCGGCACCGCCTTCGGCGACACGAAGCTCGTCGCCTCGATCGATTGGACACCGGTGGCGATCAGCGCCCGACAAAGCTCGAGTTTGTCGGCGGTAGCGACAAACTGGGGCAGCATCTGCAAGCCATCGCGCAAGCCCACCTCGGTGATGTACACCCGCTCGCCCATCGCGTCCTCCGTCAGCCGGCGTCCTCGGCCACGATACCGCAATCACGCACTGCCCGGGCCGCCGATCACGCCCGCCTCGCCCAGCGCCGCGATCTCGTCATCGCGGTAGCCAGCCTCGCGCAGCACCGCCACCGTATCCGCGCCGTGGTGCGGCAGGTGGAAGTTCGGCGCGCCCGGCTCGGCGGCGAACTTGAGGGGCAGGCCGATGTGCTGGACGCCCCGGGCGTCGGTCAGCCGCAGCCGGCGCGCCAGCACCTGCGGGTGGTCCCAGGCCTCGCGGAGGTCGAGGAGGGGCGCGAATGGGACGTCCTTGTCGGCGAACCAGGCGATCCAATGGGCTAGCGGCCGGGCGGCAAAGGTCGCGCTCAGGAACGCGACCAGCGGGGCCTGCTCGGGTCCCGCCGGCTGCTCCGCCACCGCAATCAGATCGGCCCGGTCGAGCGCTGCGAGCAGGGCGCGCGCGAACTTCGGCTCACTACCGCCGAGCGCGAGATGGCGCCCGTCCGCTGTCCCATAGATGCGGAACAGCGCTGCCCCGCCCAGCATCCGCTCGCGCCCGACTTCTGGCACACGCCCCTCAGCGAACAGCGGGCCGACGAGGTGCGGCTGCCATGCCATCAGCGCGTCGTACATGCCGATGTCGATGTGCTCGCCTGCGCCGGTTCGCTCGCGCCGCAGGAGCGCCATGACGATCGCCGCCAACGCCATCAGTGAGGCCGCCATGTCGGCGGCGGGGATCGGCGCAATGGCTGGCGTCTCGCCTGTCGCGCGGTTGAGCGCGGCGACGCCCGCCAGCGCGGCAATCACCAGATCGTGCGCGGCGTGCTCGCGGAGCGGTCCGGTCTGGCCGAACGCGCTGATCGAGCAGTAGACGAGGCGCCGGTTGTGTGCGGCCACTGCGGCGTAGTCGAGACCGAGCCGCGCCATCACCCCGGGCCGGAACGACTCGACCAGGACATCGGAGCGGGCGGCGAGCCGGAGGAGCGCGGTGCGTCCCGCCGCCGCCTTGAGGTCGAGCGCGACGCTGCGCTTGCCCCGCGCAGTGTTGCGGAAGTAGGCGCCAAAACCTTCCTGCTCGGGGCCGATGCGGCGGGTCGGCTCGCCGCCGACGGGATGCTCGACCTTGATCACCTCGGCCCCGTGATCGGCCATCATCATCGTGAGGTGCGGGCCGGGAAGGAATTGCGTCAAGTCGAGGACGCAGAAGCCGGCGAGCTTCACGGCCGGCTCGCGCTCAGATGGCTCCGCGGCGGCGCAGCGTCGCGATGGCCTCGGGCGACAATCCGAGGTCGCCGAGGATGGCGTCGGTATCGGCGCCGAGTGCCGGGGCCGGCTTGCCGGGCAGGCGCTCGCCATCGATCAGAATCGGGTTGGCGACAAGGCGCAGACGCTCACGCAGGCGGTGCGCGTGCTCCTCGATCATGCGCCGTTCGCTGACGAAGCCGCTGTCGAGCGCCGCGGCGAGGTCGTAGACGGGCGCGACCGGAACCTGCCCGGCCAGCGCCGCCACCCAGTCCGCCGTAGTCCGCATGCGGAACGCCGCATCGAGGATCTCGGTCAGGCGCTCGCGGTTGCGCAGGCGCCCGGCGAAGTCCGCGAAGCTCGGGTCGTCGACGAGATCGCGGCGCCCGAGCGTCCCGACCAGCAGCTCCCAGAAGCGCTGAGTCATCGCCATGGCCATGATCCAGCCGTCCGCCGTCGTGAAGAGCTGGCTCGGTACCAGCGACGGATGGGACGAGCGGGCGATCTGTCCGGTCACCAGGCCCTCGTTGAGATACCACGTCGCAGGATAGCTGAGCTGGTGGAGCGCGGTATCGAACAGGCTGGCATCGACATCGCAGCCCTCGCCCCGGGCGCGAGCCGCGACGATGCCGCTCAGGAGCGCCACCGCCGCGGTCATGCCGGTGACATAATCCACCATCGAGAGGCCGAACTTGGCCGGCGGCTGACCCGGCTCGCCGGTCAGGGTCATGAACCCGGCCTCGGCCTGCATCAGGTAGTCGTATCCGGGCCAGCCAGCCCGTGCGCCCGTCCGGCCATAGGCCGAGATGTGCGCGCACACCAGCCGCGGGTTGTGCGCCCTGAGATCGGCGTAGGTGAGGCCGAGCCTGGCCGGCTGATCGCCGCGGAGGTTGTCGAGGATGCCGTCGGCCGTCGCAACGAGCTTGTGCAGCACGGCGCGTCCGTCGGCGGCCTTGATGTCGAGCGTTAGGCTCCGCTTGTTGCGGCTAAAGGTCTCGAAGAACAGGCTCGAGTCCTCGCCGAGGAGATAGGGCCCGACCCGGCGGGACTGATCGCCCTGCCCCGGTGCCTCGACCTTGATGACCTCGGCGCCGAGGTCGGCCAAGTAGAGCGTAGCGAAGGGCCCGGCGCCGAAATGCTCGAAGGCGAGTACCCGTACGCCGGCCAGCGGCAGCATCGCGTAGCGCCCGTGCGACTAGGTGCGGACCAACGCCTCGTAGTCGGCGAGGAGATTGCGGGTCACTGGACCGACCTGGTAGTTGAATCGATCGATCTCGCCCACCGGCGTCACCTCGGCCGCCGTCCCGGTGAGGAAGACTTCATCGGCCCGCGCCAGCTCCTCGGGCATGACGCGCCGCTCGATCACCTCGACGCCGCGCTGGCGCGCCAGCCCGATCACGGTGCGCCGGGTGATGCCGTCGAGAAAGCAGTCGGCGATCGGCGTGTGCAGCGCGCCATCCATCGCCAGGAACACGTTGGCGCCGGTTGCCTCGGCGATGCGGCCCTGCCAATCCAGCATCAGCGCGTCTTGATAGCCCTCGTTCTCGACCGCATGCTTGCTGAGCGTGCAGATCATGTAGAGCCCGGCCGCCTTGGCCTTGACCGGCGCCGTGTCGGGCGCGGGGCGCCGCCAGGGGGCTGTCTTGAGCCGGATGCCCTTGATCCGCGCCTCCGGGCCGAAATAGGAGGGCCACTGCCATGCCGCGACGGCCACGTTGATGCGCGAGGACTGCGCGGAGACGCCCATCATCTCGCTGCCGCGCCACGCCAGTGCGCGGACGTAGCCGTCCTTGATGCCCATCGCCGCAATCGTCTCGGACTTCGCAGCATCGATCTCGGCCACCGAGTAAGGCAGCTTGAAGCCGAGGATCGAGGCCGAACGCTCCAGCCTCTCGCTATGCTCGGTCATCTTGAAGATACGACCGCCATAGGCGCGCTCGCCCTCGAACACGCAACTCGCGTAATGCAGACCGTGGGTCAGGACATGGACCTTGGCCTCGCGCCACGGCACCATCGCGCCGTTGAACCAGATGACACCGTCGCGGTCGTGGAAGGGTATGAGCGCCATGTATGGTCCCGTCGCGGCAGTGAATTATTCCGTTGCATCACCTTACATTGTGAGCAAGATAAGTCAACATGGCTGACACAAAGTCCGCGGTGGGCCGGCTTTATCTGCGCGAGGAGGAGCTGCGCCAAGTGATCGAGCTCTTGTTCTTCGCCTACCGCGACTTCACCAGCGATCTGGACGCCATCTTGCGCTCCTGCCGTTTCGGGCGCGCCCACCATCGCGTCATCCACTTCGTCGGCCGCCACCCCGGTATCAGCGTGGCCGACCTGCTCGGCATTCTGCGCATCACCAAGCAGAGTCTGTCGCGGGTCTTGAATCAGCTGATCGCCGGCGGCTACATCAGCCAGCGCCCCGACGCGAACGATCGGCGGCGGCGCATGCTTGCGCTGACCGAGAAGGGACGGGAGCTCGAGCGTCGCCTGTCGGCGCCGCAGCAGGCGCGTGTAGCGCGCGCCTTCCGCGAGGCAGGCGCCGAAGCGGTCGAGGGCTATCGCCGCGTTCTCACCGGCCTGATCGATGACGAGAACCGGGCGGCGATCCTGCGGCTGATCGGTCGCCCCTGACGGGCCCCCGTGGCGGCGCATATTCTGGTCATCGATGACGACGCGCGATTGCGCGAGCTCCTGCGAAAGTTCCTGAGCGAGCACGGCTATCGCATCTCGACCGCGCGCGACGCCGCCGAGGCGCGGGGACAGATCACCGGAATCGCCTTCGATCTCCTCATCGTCGATATCATGCTGCCGGGCGAGGACGGGATGGCCCTGACGGAGGCGCTCCGCCGCACGAGCGGCGTCCCAATCCTCATGCTCACCGCCCTGGATGAGCCCGAGCAACGCATCGCCGGGCTCGAGCGGGGCGCGGACGACTACCTGGTCAAGCCGTTCGAGCCGCGCGAGCTGCTCCTGCGCATCGGCAACATCCTGCGGCGCTCGACCTCAGCCGCCGACGTCACGCCGGTCCGCCTGGGCGCGCTCGAGTTCGATCTGCGGCATGGCATCCTGCGTTCGGGGAACGCAGTCCTTCACCTGACCTCGGCCGAGAGCCAGCTCCTCGGCGTGTTCGCGCGGCAGCCGGGCGTCGTCCTGTCGCGCGAGGCGCTGAGCGAGCAGACTGGCGGTGTGAGCACGCGCAGCATCGATGTTCAGATCAACCGCCTGCGACGCAAGATCGAGCCCGACCCGCGCACGCCGCGCTACCTCCAGACGGTGTGGGGCGCGGGCTACGTCCTGCGCGCCGGATGAGTGCGGTGCTGAAGCGCCTGCTGCCGCGCAGCCTGTTCGGCCGCACGATCCTGATCGTGGTGCTGCCCCTCGCCATCGTCGAGCTGGTGGCGACACTCTTCTTCTTCGAGAGCCATTGGGAGCGGGTGGGCCGCCGCCTGGCGCTGGGCCTCGCCGGCGATATCGCGTTCGTCAACGCCACCCTGTCGGATTATCCCGAACCGAGCCGTCGCGCCACGCTGCTCGACGAGGCGCGGCGCAATCTAAACCTCGACGTCACCCTGGTCCCCGGCCGAGCATTGCCGCCGGAAATGGCGGGGCCCGCCGACCGCTCGCTCGAGCGCACGCTGCGCGCGGCCCTGGCCGAACGCCTTGCCCTGCCGTTTCGCGTCGACGCCTCGAGCCATGGCGAGAATGTCGAGGTTCTCGTGCTACGCGCCGATGGCGTCCTGCGGGTGTTGACGCCGCGCAAGCGCATCGCCTCGAGCACGACGCTCCTGTTCGTCGGCTGGCTGATCGGTTCTGCCCTCGTTGCCGCGGGCATCGCGCTCCTGTTCCTGCGCAATCAGATGCGGCCGATCCGTGCGCTCGCGGTGGCGGCTGACGCTATCGGCAAGGGGCGCGATCCCGGACCACTGAAGCCGGCCGGCGCCTCGGAGGTGCGGCGCGCGAGCGAGGCCTTCCTCGCCATGCGCGAGCGCATCCAACGCCAGATCGCGCAGCGCACGGAGATGCTCGCCGGCGTGTCGCACGACCTGCGGGCGCCGTTGACGCGCATGAAGCTCCAGCTGGCGATGTCGGCACAGGACGAGGGCACGGCGAGCCTGGGCACCGACGTGGCCGAGATGGAGTCGATGATCAACGCCTATCTCAGCTTCGTGCGCGGCGACGGCGGCGAGGAGCCGGTGCCGACCGATCTACCCGAGCTTCTGGAGGGGATCGTGAGCGATGCCCGGCGGCAGGGGACGCGCGTTACTCTGGCTGCCGAGCGCGGCCTCCGCCTGCCGCTGAAGCCGACCGCGTTCCGGCGTTGCCTGACCAATCTGCTCGAGAACGCCTACCGCGCCGCACACGAGATCCGGATCACGGCCGAGCGGCGCGGCGATGCCGTCGCCATTGCCATCGATGACGACGGTCCGGGAATACCGGAGGCAGAGCGCGAGTCGGTGTTCCGACCCTTCCACCGACTCGACAAGGCGCGCACCCCGGAGCACGGCGGGGTGGGCCTCGGCCTCACCATTGCGCGCGACATCGTGCGCGGCCACGGCGGCGACATCGTGCTCGGCACCTCGCCGCTTGGCGGCTTGCGCGCCGAGCTGCGCCTGCCCCTCTAGCGCCTCGGGGCGGCTCAGTAGAGGCGGCCGCCGTTTGGCGCGGGTGGTTCAACGGTGACCAGGCTGACCGCGCCGGTCGCGCTCGGAAAGCCCAGTACAAGCACCTCGGACACGAACGAACCGACGCGTAACGGCGGCAGATTAACCACCGCCGCCACCTGCCGGCCGATCAGCGCCTCGATCGCGTAAAGCTCGGTAACCCGGGCGGAAGACTGCTTGATGCCGAGCTCGGGACCGAGGTCGATGCGCAGGCGATAGGCCGGGCGGCGCGCCTCGGGGAAGGGCTCGGCCGCCACGATCGTACCCAGCCTGATGTCGACCCGCTGGAAATCGGCGATCGTGATCGGCGCCACCCTCAGCCGACCTCGGGCGGCGGCTCCGCCTCGGCCGCGGCGCGCCAGCGCGCCGGCCAGCGCGCGAGCGAGCGCTCCAGGCTTTCCGCCTGGCGCAGGCGCCGGTCGAGCGCCGCCATCGTCTTTTCCATGCCGCCGGTGTCATCGCCGAGCCATACCCGCAGCGTGTCGAGGTAGACCAGGGCGAGGCCCTTGATGCGCGCCACGCCGCGCGGGCCCGAGGTGCCGATGTCGGCAGCTTCGAGCGCCAGCGCCATGGCGCGACAGAGGCGCGGGCCGCGGCAGGCGAGCCGCACCGGCTCGCGCGCCAGGTCGCGCACTATCGCGCGCACGGCGGCCTTGTGCGGGTTGAGTGCTTCGAAGCGGCGCATCAGCGTATCGAACAGGCGATCGCGCGCCGGCTCATCGGGCGCGCGCTCCTGGGCCCCTGCCAGCATCGCCCGATCCGCCCGGCGCGACAGCGCCTGAAGGACGCTTCCCTTGGCCGGGTAGTGCTCGCAAAACGCCGCCAGCGGCACCTTGGCCGCGGTGGCCATGGCGCTCAGGCTCGTCGCAGTCCAGCCGCGCTCGGCAACCAGCGCGAGCGCCCGATCGAGCATCTTGTCCGCATCAATCGGCCGTCGCGCCATGTCGCCCTCCGTGCGCCGAAACCATCTCTCCGGGCACCCCGATCAGCCGCCGAGGCGCGCCGTCGCCGCCGCCAGCCATCTCGCCGCGCCCGCATCGAGCAGCGGGGTGAGCGCCGCCCGAACGCGGGCGTGGTAGGCATCGAGCCACGCCGTCTCCGCCCCCGTCAGCAGTGCCGCATCGACCAAGTGGCGGTCGATCGGCGCCAGGGTCAGTGTCTCAAAGGCGAGGAATTCGCGTTCGCTGCCACCGACCACCTCGGCGGCGGTGACCAGAACCAGGTTCTCGATGCGAATGCCGAAGGCGCCCGTCTTGTAGTAGCCAGGCTCGTTCGACACCACCATGCCGGGTTTCAGCGCGACGGTGTTGGGGATCTTCGAGATGCGATGCGGCCCCTCGTGGACGCAGAGGTAGCTGCCCACCCCGTGGCCGGTGCCGTGGTCGTAGTCGAGCCCGGCTTGCCACAAGGCGGTACGCGCCAGCACGTCGAGCTGGGAGCCAGAGGTGCCGACGGGGAACCGGCAGGTCGCCAGCGCGATATGACCCTTGAGCACGCGCGTGAAGCGATCGCATTGCTCGGCGCTTGGCGTGCCGATCGCGACGGTGCGCGTGACATCGGTGGTGCCATCGAGGTACTGCGCGCCCGAGTCGACGAGATAGAGCTGACCCGCCTCGAGGCGGCGGTTGGTTGCGGGCTCGGCGCGGTAGTGCACGATCGCGCCGTTCGCGCCAGCCGCCGAGATCGTGTCGAAACTGAACCCGCGGAAGTGCTCGCCGCCGCGCCTGAGGTCGGCGAGCTTGGCCACCGCGGTCAGCTCATCCAGCGTCCCCTGCGGCGCCTCGGCCGCGAGCCACGCCAGAAAGCGCGTCAGCGCCGCGCCATCGCGCCGATGGGCGGCCCTGAGCCCGGCGATCTCGGTCGCGTTCTTGATCGCCTTGGGCGCGGCACAGGGATCCTCGCCCCGCACCGCCTCGGCGCCCGCCGCGCCGAGCCGGTCGAGAATCGCGATCGCGCTCCCCGGATCGACCCGGACGCGGCGCTTGGCGCGGCCGAGCGCCGCCAGCGCCTCGGACAGCGCGCCCGGCTCCTGGATGCTCACACCGTTGCCGAGATGGGCCGGCACCCCGGCCGCGAGCTTGCGCGCATCGACGAACCAGTCGACCTGCCCGTCGCTCCGCAGCACCGCGAACGAGAGCGGCAGCGGCGTGTTCTCGACGTCGGCGCCGCGCACGTTGAGAAGCCAGGCGATCGAGTCGGGCGCCGTCAGAATCGCCGCGTCGAGCGCGTCGGCCGTGAGCGCCTCGCCGAGGCGTCGGCGCTTGTCCGCGGTGCTCTCGCCGGCAAAGGCAAGCGGGTGCGGCACGATCGGGGCCAAGGGTGGCGGCGGCTGATCGGGCCAAATCGCATCGATCGGGTTATCGGCCTGCGCCGCCAGGCGACCGCCCGCCCTGGCGCAAGCCTCGGCAAGGCGTCTGACCTCTGCCTCGCCGTGCAGCCACGGGTCGTAACCCAGCACGCCGCCGGCCGGTAGGCACTTGGCGAGCCAGGTCGCGGGCGGGCTCTCGGTGATGTGCAGGAACGCGAACAACGTGCCATCCACCTCGTCGCGCACTTGCAGCGTGTAGCGGCCATCGACGAACAGCGCCGCATGGTCGGCAAGCACGATGGCGAGGCCGGCCGAGCCGGTAAAGCCCGTTAACCACGTCAGCCGCTGGGCGCGGGGCGGGACGTACTCGCCCTGGTGCTCGTCGCCGCGCGGGATCACAAAGCCGGCGAGGCCGCGCCGTGCCAACTCCGCGCGCAGTCGGGCCAGCCGCGCCGGCACCTCGTGGCGCGCCACCAGAGTGTCGCGATACGAGCGTGCCCTCGCCGCGATGCGCTCAAGGGTGGCGGCGGGGCCAAGGTCGCCGTCGAGTGTGCGCAGCAGGGCCGCGTAGGCGTCGTTCACGACGATCGGCGCAGGCGCGGCGGCGACGGCGGCGATGCGCGCCTCGAGGTCCTCGGTCGCACGCGCGATCCCAGACATGAGCAGCATTATGGGCTCTCAGCCGCGGAAAGGCCACCGCGAGGCATGCAACCATGCTGGGTCTGGTCCCCAGATTCGGCATAGGGATCAAGCCTTTGCGGCATTGAATCGGGATTTCGGTCAACCAATCTCACACGCAGGATGTCACCACCGCGGTGACATGGCGCCGGCCCCTTGAGGCCGCTTATAGAGGAGATCACGACATGTCTACGCCTGCAGAGCGAAACCTGCTGCGCAATCCCGAGCCCTACGACATGGCGCTTCGTCGGCCATTCGGTAACGTCGGCCTCGGCACCCTTGGGGCGGCCCTCCGGAACGGGTGGCGGCAGTTGACGCGTGCGCTTGCCGAGCGGCGCCGGGTGCGGCGCAACTACGAGGAGCTGATGCGGCTCTCCGACCGTCAGCTTGCCGACATCGGCATCGCGCGTGAGGACATCACGGCCGTGGCGCACGGCGGGCCTGCTCAGCCCGCGAACGAGAACCGCGCGCAGGTACGACCGTCACACGCGGCGTAGGAAGCGCGTCCCGACGAGCCTCGCAGGCGTTCACGAGTTAGTTAGCGGCCTTGCGGTGGCGATGCGGTGAACAAAGATGGTTAGCCAAGCGCTCACGCGCACTGTCTACTCGATTGAGAGGAACCATGTTCTCCCCCGCCGTCGCTTCCGCTCCCTGCGCTCGACAAGATGGTCGGCCGCGCGGCCTAGAGTTGGTCGCGGCCCTGCTGTCGGCGCCGCTGCGTCTGTGGCGAGAGGCCTGGTCTCGGAGCCTGGCGCGCCAGCAGTTCGCGTACGTCGACCGGCGCGTGCTGGCCGACATCGGGCTGGATCACCGGCTGGCACTGGCGGCGTTCAACGGCCACCTGCCGCGCCGGGCGCTTGCCCAGCGGGTGGCGCGCCCGTGCGGCTGCGGCGCCTGACCATCACGAGCGTACGCCACTCGCCCGATCTGTGGACGCGGTCCACGGTGAAGCCGTGGGAGCGGTAGGCGGCGACGACCCCCCCCGCCTGCCGCTCCACGATTCCTGAGAGCACGGCCCACCCGCCACGCCGCAGATGACGTGCACATGCCGGGGCGAGCGCCACGAGCGGTCGAGCGAGGAGGTTCATCGTCGCCAGGTCGTAGGGCGCGCCACGACGGATAGCGCGGTGGCAAAAGCCCTCGGCCGCGACCACGCGAACCTGCGCCGTCAGGCGATGGCGCCGGACGTTCGCCGCGGCCGTCGTCACCGCGTGGCGGTCGTTGTCCGTGGCGAGCACCGGAATCCTGAGGAGACGTGCGGCTGCCAGCGCCAGCACGCCGCTGCCGGTGCCGATGTCCACAGCGGCCCGGATGCGCTTGGTCTGCGCCAGCCGCTCGATCGCCACGAGGCAGCCGCGCGTGCTCGCGTGCGCGCCAGTGCCGAACCCCAATCCAGCATCGATTGTCAGGTCGAGTCCGCCGACAAGCCGCGGCAGATGCGCGCCGTGGATGCGGAACCGCCCGACCCGCACTGCCGGCTGTTCGGACAGACCGCGCCGCACCCAATCGGTGTCGGATGGCACGATGGCAAGTGCCAGCTCCAGCCGCGCCGGCTCCGCGAGCCCCGCGACGTGGGCCAGATGGCGCCGGAGCGCCGTCGCATCCGGCGCCGCGAGCAGCCACTCGATCTCCCACAGATCCGCGGTCTCACTGACGGCGAACGCCGAGACGGCGAGCGCTTCCGGGATCGCCTGCTCGAGCGCGCCCACCACCGCCGCGGGCGCGCGCGCGGCAAGCCGCCACAGGCGTGAGTCGGGCTCAGACCGGGGCGACAAACGAGTCGACCACCTTCTTCCGGCCGGCCTTCTCGAACGCGATGTCCAGCCGATTGCCCTCGACGGCCAGCACCGCGCCGTAGCCGAACTTCTGATGAAACACGCGCATGCCGGTGCGGAATTCGCCCGCCGGCGTGAGGTCGATCTCGCCTGAGAGCCGCTCGCCGCCGGCGACAGCGCCGCCCGAGGCGATGCGGTTGCCGAACCGCCGTCCGAAGGAGCTCGGCCCGGGGCTAGGCGTGGCCGCCGCGCCATCCTCGAGGCCGCGCACGGTGCGCCCGTACATGCCGTGCTCGGCGGCGTGCTCGGCGTGTTCGGGCGGGAGCTCGGCGATGAAGCGCGAGGGCAAGGCCGCTTGCCAGGTGGCGTAGACGCGGCGGTTTGCGGCGTACGAGATCCGCACCCGTTGGCGCGCCCGCGTCAGGCCGACGTACGCGAGTCGCCGCTCCTCTTCGAGCGCCGCGAGCCCGCCCTCATCGAGGGTGCGCTGGTTGGGAAACAGCCCCTCCTCCCAGCCGGGCAGGAATACCGTGTCGAACTCGAGCCCCTTGGCGCTGTGAAGAGTCAGCAGATTGACGGCATCGCCGCCCGCCTGGGCATCGTTGTCCATCACCAGGCTGACGTGATCGAGGAAGGCGGTGAGGGTCTCGAAGGTCTCGGTCGCGCTGAGCAGTTCCTTCAGGTTCTCGAGCCGGCCCGGTGCGTCCACCGTGCGCGCAAGCTGCCACATTTCGGCGTAGCCCGACTCCGCGAGCACGGTGGCAATGAGCACCGGTAGCGCCGTCTGCGCCGCGGCCGCTCGCCAGCGTTCGAAGCTCGCCTGCAGCTCGCCGAGCACACGGCGGACCTGTGGCCGCAGCTCATCGGTGGCGAGCAGCGTGCCGGCGACGCGATAGAGCGAGCGCCGCTCGTGCCGGGCGAGCTGGTGCATCGCCTGCAGTGTCGCCTCACCGATGCCCCGCTTCGGTACGTTGATGATGCGCTCGAACGCCAAGTCGTCGTCGGGCTGGTGGATCACCCGGAGATAGGCGATGATGTCGCGGATCTCGCGCCGGGCGTAGAAGCCGAGGCCGCCGACGATGCGGTAGGGGATGCCGATGGTGAGGAACCGATCCTCGAACTCGCGGGTCTGGAAGCTCGCGCGCACCAGAATCGCGATCGCATTGAGACGGTGCCCGGCGCGCTGCAGCGCCTCGATGTCTTCGCCTACGAGGCGCGCCTCCTCGTCGCCGTCCCACACGCCGCGGATCACGATCTTCTCGCCGGGGTCGGCATCGTCCGTCCACAGCGTCTTGCCGAGCCGCCCCTGGTTGTGTGCGATCAGCTTCGATGCCGAGCCCAGGATGTGCGGCGTCGAGCGGTAGTTGCGTTCGAGCCGCACGACCCGGGCGCCGGGAAAATCCTGCTCGAAGCGCAAGATGTTGCCGACCTCGGCGCCGCGCCAGCCGTAGATTGACTGATCGTCATCGCCGACGCAGCACAGGTTGCGATGCCGCTGCGCCAGCAGCCGGAGCCACAGGTACTGTGCGACGTTGGTGTCCTGGTACTCATCCACCAGGATGTAGCGGAAGCGCTCCTGGTACTCGGCGAGGACATCGGTGCGGCTCGTGAACAGGGTGAGCGTGTGGAGGAGGAGGTCACCGAAGTCGGTGGCGTTGAGGGTGCGGAGCCGCTCCTGGTAGGCCGCGTAGAGCGCGCCGCCTCGCCCCTGGGCGAAGCCCGCCGCCTCATCGCGATCGAGCATGTCGGGCCGCAGGCCCTTGTCCTTCCAGCGATCGATGAGGGTCGCTAGCGCGCGTGCCGGCCAGCGCTTCTCGTCGATGTTGGCGTCCTCGATCACCTGCTTCATCACGCGGAGCTGGTCATCGACGTCGAGGATGCTGAAATCCGACTTGAGGCCGACGAGGTCGGCGTGGCGGCGCAGGATGCGGACGGCGTTGGAATGGAACGTCCCGAGCCACAGCCCCTCGACTGCGGCGCCGATCAGTGCGCCGACTCGCTCGCGCATCTCGCGCGCGGCCTTGTTGGTGAACGTCACCGCCAGCATCTGGCTCGGCCACGCCAGGCGGCTCCGCAGGATGTGGGCAAGCCGCGTGGTCAGCACCCGCGTCTTGCCGGTGCCGGCCCCGGCGAGCACCAGGAGCGGTCCCTCGGTGATCGCCACCGCCTCGGCCTGGGCCTCGTTCAGCCCCGCGAAGTAGGGTGGCACCGCCACGGTACCGCCCGGAGCGGCGCCGGCCGATACGGGCTCGACGGCCTGGGCGAGGTCAAAGGGGTCGCTCACCGTCCCGCCCGCATCCGTTGCCCGGTCTCAGTTGCATTGCCCGATCGAGCCCTCCGCGCACACCGTCGCGCCATCCGTCCACGTGGCGCCCGAGAGATCGGCATTCAAGAGATCGGCGCCGCCGATGCTCGCGCCGGTCAGCACGGCATCGCGCAGGTTGGTGCGAAACAACCGCGCCCGCCGGAGGTTGGCGTCCTTGAGCGAGGCGCCGTCGAGCCGCGCGTTCGTGAAGTCGGTTTCGCTCAGGTTGGCGCCATCGAATCGCGCACCGGACAGGTTCGTGCTGAGGAACTTGGCGCGCCGCGCATCCACACCGGAGAGATCGGCGCCCGCCAGGTTGGTACGGTTGAAGCGCGCGTCGCGCAGATGGGCGGCGCTCAACTTCGCCCCGTGCAGGTCGCGCTCCTCCAGGTAGCAGCGCGCCCAGTCGACGTTGGGTTGCGCCGGATCGGTGCACGCGGCCCGCGCCGCGCCGGTTCCGCCCAGGGCAATGCTCAGCATCGCGAGCCCCAACAGCCGGCAGCGATTCATGTGATCGGTGGTGATGCGCGACGGATGCCAATGGCGCGCCCGGCCTGTTCGGGACGCGGCAGGCCGGCGTGGGCGGCGCGGAGCGCGGCGAGCGTGGTCATGGCGGCCGCGGGAAACGGCGCCGAAAGCCGCGCCCGCATGTCGACGTGCATTGTCAGGAACTCGATGGTGGCGGCGAGATAGCCTTCGCCCGCATGGTACATGCTCGAGAACCAGTGGATGCGCTTGTGGTCGTGGTCGAGGAGCTGCCCGGTGAAGCGCAGCGCCGCGCCCTCCCGCACCTCCTGGAGGTAACTGACGTGGCTTTCGAGCGTGAACGTCGAGCAGCCGCTCACGGCGAAGTAGGCGTGGCCGAGTCCGAGGCGGTCGTAGAGCCGGTCGGTGGCGTAGTCGAACGCCAGCACGTAGTAGGCGACGTTCATGTGGCCGTTGTAGTCGATCCACTCCGGCCGGACCCGGTCGGTGCCAAGGTCGAGCGGCGCCTCGAAAGCGGTCATCAACGATCCCTCGGCGCGCGGCGCCCGCCGCGCCGGTGCGCCCCATGTATACGATGTCCAACGCCGGCGCCCAAAGCCGCAATTGGCCGCTTCGCCGCATCGTGCTGAGCGCGCCCACGCAGTACCCGTTTCGCCGCGGCCACATGCTTCGAGACGGCCCTGGCGGGATTCCTCAGTGTGAGGGTCGGGGCATTGTTATCGCCTATCAATCCTCGGCCTGGGGAGTGCGCGAAGCGCGCGCCTCGAAGGGCGCCCCGCGTGTCGGGCAATTCCGATTCCGGGTACCGCCACCCACGACTTGTTGCCGGGCCGGGGGCGGGCGTAACGTGGCGGTGTGCGGAGGGTGAGAGCATGACGGCAGCGGCACGACACATCGATTCGGTCATCCCGGCGCTGCGGGCGCTGCTCGGCGCGCGGGTATCGACCGTGCCAGCGGTGCGCGATCAGCATGGCCGCGACGAATCATTCCATGCCGTGCACGCGCCCGATGCCGTGGTGTTCCCCGAGAGCACCGAGGAGGTGGCCGCGATCGTCGCCGTCTGCGCCGAGCACCGCGTGCCGGTCATCCCCTATGGGACCGGCACCTCGCTCGAGGGCCACGTGATGGCGCTCGAGGGCGGCATCTCCATCGACATGAGCCGCATGAACCAGGTGGTGCGGGTCTCGGCCGAGGACCTCGACGCCACGGTGCAGGCCGGCGTGACGCGCAAGCGCCTGAATGAGCACGTCCGCGACCTCGGTCTGTTCTTCCCGATCGACCCGGGCGCCGACGCCTCGCTCGGCGGCATGGCGGCGACGCGCGCCTCGGGCACCAATGCGGTGCGCTACGGCACCATGCGCGAGAACGTGCTCGGGCTCACCGTGGTGCTGCCCGACGCCCGCGTGATTCGAACCGCGCGGCGGGCGCGCAAGTCGGCCGCGGGCTACGACCTCACCCGGCTCTACGTCGGCTCCGAGGGCACCCTCGGCGTGATCACCGAGGTGACGGTGCGGCTCTATGGCATCCCCGAGGCGATCTCGGCCGCCGTCTGTTCCTTCCCCAACATCGGCAGCGCCGTCGATGCCGTCATCCTGACCATCCAATCGGGCATCCCGGTGGCCCGGATCGAGCTGCTCGACGAGCTCATGATGGAGGGCACCAACCGCTTCGCCAAGCTCGATTACGTGGTCGCGCCGACGCTGTTCCTCGAGTTCCACGGCACCACCGCGAGCGTCGCCGAGCAGGCGGAGATGGTGCAGGAGATCGCGC
>VGEJ01000006.1 GCA_016869335.1 Alphaproteobacteria bacterium
CCGCGAGGTCGCCGGCGAAGAACAGCCCCGCAAGCACCAGCAGGACCGCTTCGCCCGGCCGCGGGCGGCGTCGCGGGCGCCGGGCCACGCCGGTTTCGGACCAGAGGAACAGCACCGGTAGAGCCAACAGCAGCCGGTAGAAGGCCGTGGCCGAAGGCTCAAGTTCACTTAGGCGGACGAAGATCGGCGCCGAGCCGACGGTCAGCGCCCCCACCAGCAGCGCCGTCAAGCTCAGGCCGCTGCCGCGCTCGACCATGGCTGTGCGGCGCGGCGCTGGGGGAGGAGCGACATCGCCGGGTTATAGTGCACCGGCGCGCCATGCTCCAGGCCGGTGCGCCCGCCGCTCAGCTATAGTGGATCCATGGCCCAGTCGTCCGGGACCGCCGAGTCGAGCGCCGACGGGGGCGCGGCTTTCGAACTCGTGAACCCGGACGGGCGCTGCCGGCTCGTGTTCAACTGCGACCACGCCGGGCACGCGGTACCACGTGGTTGCGATCTCGGCCTCGACGACGCGCTGATGCAGCGTCACATCGCCTGGGACATCGGCGCCGCCGAGGTCACCCGGCGGCTCGCGGCGCTGCTCGATGCGCCGGCCATCCTCACCCGCTACTCGCGCCTCGTCATCGATTGCAACCGCCAGCTTGACGACCGCACGCTGATTCCGTGCGAGAGCGACCGCGTGACGGTGCCCGGCAACCGCGCGGTGGACGAAGCGGAACGGGCACGGCGCATCGCCTGCTATTTCCGGCCCTACCACGATGCGCTCGCCGCCCTGCTCGACCGCTGCACGGCGGAAGGGCGGCTTCCCGGCCTCATCGCCGTGCACAGCTGCACCCCGGTGATGGACGGCGTCGCCCGACCCTGGCACATCGGCATCCTGTGGAATCGCGACGGCCGCTTCGCCGCCCCGCTCCTCGTCCGGCTGCGGGCGCAGCCCGATCTCGTGGTCGGCGACAACGAGCCCTACACCGGGCGCGACCCCGCCGGCTACTCGATCCACGTCCACGGCGCCCACCGCGGTATCCCGCACGTGCTCCTGGAGATCCGCCAGGACCTGATCGACACCCACCACGGCGCCGAGACCTGGGCGCGACGCCTGGCCGAGCCCCTGCGATCGTTGACCGAAGACGCAAGCCGGTTCCGGGTCGAGCACCGCTGAGCCATGCGCGAGCCTTCCTTCACGATCGGCATCGAGGAGGAGTACCTACTGGTGGAGCGCGCCAGCCGCGACGTCGCGGCCGACCCGCCGCCGACCATGATGGCCGAGTGCGAGGCACTGCTCACCGGGCAGGTGAGCCCCGAGTTCCTCCGGGCGCAGATCGAGGCACGGACGCGGCCCTGTCCTACCGCCGCGGCGGCCTGCGCAGAACTCGCGCGCCTGCGCCAGACGCTGGCGCACGTCGCGGCACGCTACGGGCTCGCGCCGATCGCCGCCTCGACCCATCCGTTTGCCCATTGGCACGCGCAGAAGCACACCGACCGCCAGCGCTACAACGAGTTGGCCCGCGACCTCCAGGGCCTGGCACGGCGCCTTCTGATCTGTGGACTCCACGTCCACGTCGCGATCGAGGACGACGATCTGCGCATCGACTTGATGAACCAGGTGACCTACTACCTGCCGCACCTTCTGGCGCTCACCGCGTCCTCGCCGTTCTGGGGCGGCGAGGACACCGGGCTGCAGTGCTATCGCCTGGCCGTATTTGCCGGCCTGCCGCGGTCGGGCCTGCCCGAACGCTTCGAGAGCCACGGCGAATACCTGCGTTTCGTGAACCGGCTCGCCGATGTCGGCCCTGATCGACGATGCCTCGAAGCTGTGGTGGGACGTGCGGCCGAGCGCCCGCTTCCCCACGCTCGAGCTCCGCATCACCGATGTGTGCACCCGGCTCGACGACGCGGTCGCGGTGGCCGCGCTCTACCAGTGCCTCCTGCGCATGCTCTATCGCCTGCGCACGGCCAACCAGCGCTGGCGGCTCTACGCGACGGGCCTGATCGAGGAGAACCGGTGGCTGGCGCAGCGCGACGGGACGGCCGCCACCCTGGTCGATTTCGGCAAGCTTGAACGGGTTCCGTTCACTGCGCTCGTTGAGGAGTTGATCGGGCTGGTGAGCGAGGATGCGCACGCGCTGTGCCGCAGCGAGGAGGTCGAGCGGGTGCGCGCGATCGTGGCGCGGGGAACGAGCGCGCAGCGCCAGCGCGCGGTGCTCGGCGAGGCATTGGCCCGTGGCTTGGACCGCACGGCGGGCTTGCGTTCCGTGGTCGATCACTTGATCGCCGAGACCGTCATGGGGCTTGCCCGAGGTAGTGCGGTGCGGTAGACGGCCCGGGCCCGCCATCCCATATCAGGCGTGCCGGCCAATCGCTGAGGGGAGATCTGCGTATGGACGATGCGACCAAAACCGAGCTCGAAGCGGCGGCGTTCCGCACGCTGGTCGGGCACCTTCGTCAGCACACCGATGTGCAGAACATCGACCTGATGAACCTCGCCGGCTTCTGCCGCAACTGCCTGGCCAAGTGGTACCGCTCGGCGGCCGAGGAGAGGGGTATGGCGCTCGACTACGAGGCGGCGCGCACCCTCATCTACGGCATGCCCTACGGCGAGTGGAAGGCGAAATACCAGACCGAGGCGAGTGAGGCCCAGAAGGCGGCGCGTTTCGGCCCGCAGAAGCAGCCCTGAGCGCGCGGTCGAGCTGAAGAGGCGCCGTGACCGGCGGGGCCGCGGCGCCCCCGGACCGGAGTCCTACGCGCCGCCGGCGAAAAAGGCCTTGGTGCCGTGGGCTTCGATCGCGGAGGCGATGCGATGGAGGGCGTGCACATAGGCCGCCGTGCGCATGTCGATGTTCTTCTCCAGCTTGATGTCCCACACGCGGCGGGCTTCGGGCTCCATGATCGCGCGCAGCTTGGTCTGCACCTCCTGCACAGGCCAGTAGTAGCCGGCCTTGTTCTGAACCCACTCGAAGTAGGACACGGTTACCCCGCCCGCATTGGCAAGGATATCGGGAATGACCGTGATGCCGCGCTTGGCGAGGATGGTGTCGGCGGCTGGCGTCGTCGGTCCGTTGGCGAGCTCGAGCACCACCGGGGCCTTGATCTTGTCGGCGTTGTCCTGCACCAGTTGGCTCTCCATCGCGGCCGGAACCAGCAGGTTGCACTCAGTCTCGAGCAGTTCCGCGTTCGAGAGCTCCTTGGCCTTGCGATTGGTCGGCGCGCCGGCGACCCGGCCGGTCTTGTTCTTGTGCTCCATGACAGCGAGCGGGTCGAGCCCATCGGGATCGTAGATCGCACTCCGCGAGTCGGAGACGCCGATGATCTTGTAGCCATCCGCGTGCATGAGGCGGGCGAAGTGGTAGGCGGCGTTGCCGAAGCCTTGCACCACCACCCGGCTCTTGTCGGGCGAGAGGCCGAGGTCCTTCTCGAGGTGGCGGATGACGAAGTAGCCGCCGCGGCCGGTGGCGTCATCGCGCCCGAGCGAGCCGCCGAGCGCGATCGGCTTGCCGGTGATGACCCCAGGGCTGGGCTGGTCGGCCATCATGCTGTACTCGTCGGCCATCCAGGCCATGACGATGCCGTTGGTGTACATGTCGGGCGCCGGAATGTCGCGATCGGGCCCGATGAAGCGGGCGAAGGCCTGCACGTAGGCGCGGCTCAGCCGTTCGAGCTCGGTGCGCGAGAGCTGCTTGACATCGACCGCCACTCCGCCCTTGCCGCCGCCATAGGGCAGGTTGGCGACCGCGCACTTGAAGGTCATCCAGAACGCCAGCGTCATGACCTCGTCGAGATTCACTGCCGGGTGATAGCGGATACCGCCCTTGGTCGGCCCGCGGGTGTCGTCGTAGCGGCAGCGCCATGCCTTGAAGCCGCGGCGCGAACCGTCATCCATACGCACGAGGAGGGTCGCGGCCAGGGTCTCCTTCGGGTAGCGCAGCTTTTCGATGACGTCCGGATGAACGTCGAGATGCTTGGCGGCCGCCTTGAGCCGTTTGCGTGCCTTGGTGAACAGTGCGCCCATGGGATTCTCCCGAATGACCCGTTGTGTCGTGCCGTCGCGCGAGGCCGGCGGCCGCTCTCGGCGCATAGTAGGTTAGCCCGGCCCGCCCTGCAATTGGCGTTCGGGCACGATCGGGGTGGGCGCTTTGTTGTCTTGCCCGACCACTTGGGTTATCGTCCGCTCCCCGGCGACCTCGCCCAGGCGGGCCGCCGCCGTCACCGACAGGTCGCCCCACGATGGCACGCCGCCGACAGGTCTACGAGGGCAAGGCCAAGGTCCTGTTCGAGGGGCCCGAGCCCGGCACCTACATCCAGCACTTCAAGGACGACGCCACGGCGTTCAACGCGCAGAAGCGCGGCACGATCACCGGCAAGGGCGTCATCAACAACCGGATCTCCGAGTACCTGTTGCTGCGCCTGCAGGAGATCGGCATTCCGACCCACCTCGTCCGCAGCCTCAACATGCGCGAGCAACTGGTGCGCCAAGTCGAGATCATTCCGGTCGAGGTGGTGGTGCGCAACGTCATCGCCGGCTCGCTGGCGACCCGGCTCGGCATGACCGAGGGCACCCCGTTGCCGCGCTCGATCGTCGAGTACTACTACAAGTCCGACAAGCTCGGCGACCCGATGATCAGCGAGGAGCACATCACCTGCTTCGGCTGGGCCGAGCCGCACGAGCTCGACGAGATCTTCTCGATGTCGCTCCGCATCAACGACTTCATGAGCGGGCTGTTCGCGGGCGTCGGCATCCGGCTGGTCGATTTCAAGCTCGAGTTCGGCCGCTGGTACCACGACGAGGACGTGCGCGTCATCCTGGCCGACGAGATCAGTCCCGACACCTGCCGGCTGTGGGACATGGCGACCGACGAGAAGCTCGACAAGGATCGCTTCCGCCGCGATCTCGGCAAGGTCGTCGAGGGCTACCAGGAAGTCGCGCGCCGCCTCGGCGTGCTGCGCGAGGCGCCGACGGCGGGCAACGGCCAGGCTACCGCCGCGTCGTGAAGGCGCGGGTTCACATCACACCCAAAGCCGGGGTCCTCGATCCCCAAGGCAAGGCGATCCAGCACGCGCTCGCCGCGCTCGGCTTCGCCGGCATCGACACGGTGCGCCAGGGCAAGGTCATCGAGCTCGACCTCGCCGACACCGACCCCGGGCGCGCACGCACGCGGCTCGACGAGATGTGCCGCCGCCTCCTCGCCAACACCGTGATCGAGGACTACCGTATCGAGCTGCCGGCGTGAGAAGGCGGCTCGGGCGAGGTCGCGCGTGCGGGCAGGGGTGATCGTGTTTCCGGGCTCGAACTGCGACCGCGACGTCGCGGTGGCGCTCGGCCGGAGCATGGGCCGCCCGCCGGTCATGATCTGGCACGGCACGAGCGCGCTCCCCGACCTCGACCTGATCGTGCTGCCGGGAGGCTTCGCCTACGGCGACTACCTGCGCCCGGGCGCCATCGCCGCGCACGCCCCGATCATGCCCGCGGTGGTCGCGGCGGCGCACGCGGGCGTGCGCGTGCTTGGCATCTGCAACGGCTTCCAGATCCTCACCGAGGCGGGCCTGTTGCCGGGGGCGCTCCTGCGCAACGCCGGGCTCCGCTTCGTCTGCCGCGACATCCACCTGCGGGTCGAGAACAGCTATACCCCGTTCACCCAGCTCTACGAGGACGACGAGGTGATCCGCATCCCCGTAGCGCACCATGACGGCAATTACTTCGCCGACAATGCGACGCTGGCGGCGCTCGAGGACAACGATCAGGTCGCGTTTCGCTACTGCGAGCCGGGCGGTGAGGTCAGCGCCGCCGCCAATCCCAACGGCTCGCTCGCCAACATCGCTGGCATCTTCAACCGCGACAAGACCATCCTCGGCCTCATGCCGCACCCCGAGCGCCTGGCCGATCCGGCGCTCGGCAGCGAGGACGGGTCGCGTCTCTTCGACTCCCTGGTGGCCACCCTATCGTGAGCGTTGCGCCCGCCGCCATCGCCCAGCACGGCTTGTCCCCGGCCGAATACGCCGAGATCGAGACCATCCTCGGGCGCGCGCCGAACCACGTCGAGCTCGGCGTCTTCTCGGTGATGTGGAGTGAGCACTGCTCCTACAAATCCTCGAAGCGCTGGCTGCGGCTGTTCCCCACCGCTGCGCCGTGGGTGATCTGCGGCCCCGGCGAGAATGCCGGCATCGTCGACATCGGCGATGGCCAGGCGGCCGTGTTCAAGATGGAGAGCCACAACCACCCCTCCTTCATCGAGCCCTATCAGGGCGCGGCGACCGGCGTCGGCGGCATCCTGCGCGATGTGTTCACCATGGGTGCGCGCCCGGTCGCCATCCTCAACGCGCTGCGCTTCGGCAGCCCGAAGCATCCGCGCACGCGCTATCTGGCGGCGGGTGTGGTCGCCGGCATCGGCGGTTATGGCAACTGCATCGGCGTGCCGACCGTCGGCGGCGAGTGCACGTTTCACCCGAGCTACGATGGCAACATCATCGTCAACGCAATGACCGTCGGCGTGGTCGAGCGCGCCCGCATCCACTACGCCCGTGCCGCCGGCCCCGGCAATCCGGTGGTCTACGTCGGTGCCAAGACTGGGCGCGATGGCATCCATGGCGCCACGATGGCCTCGGCCGAGTTCGACGCGGATTCCGAGCGCAAGCGGCCGACCGTGCAAGTCGGCGACCCGTTCACCGAAAAGCTCCTGCTCGAGGCCTGCCTCGAGCTCATGGCGAGCGATGCCATCGTCGCCATTCAGGACATGGGAGCGGCGGGCCTGACTTCGAGCGCCTTCGAGATGGCCTCGCGTGGCGGGCTCGGCATCGCGCTCGACCTCGACGCGGTGCCGCAGCGCGAAACGGGCATGTCGGCCTACGAGATCATGCTGTCGGAGAGCCAGGAGCGCATGCTGATCGTGCTCAAGGCGGGGCGCGAGCCAGAGGCACGGGCGATCTTCGCCAAGTGGGAGCTCGATTGCGCGGTGATCGGCACGCTGACCGAGAGCGGGCGGATGGTCATCCGGCACGGGGGCGTCGTCGTGGCCGACCTGCCGATCGCGCCGCTGGTCGCGGCCGCGCCGGCCTACGACCGCGCGTGGATCGCGACCCCGCCCCGCGCCGCAACGGTGAACGCGCCGCCGCCGCCCAGCATCCGCGCCGCGCTCCTCACGCTCCTCGCCAGCCCCGATCTGTGCAGCAAGCGCTGGATCTGGGAGCAGTACGATCACATGGTGATGGCCGACACCGTGCGCCGGCCCGGCGGCGATGCCGCGGTCGTGCGGCTCCACGGCAGTGGCAAGGCGCTCGCCTTGACCGCCGATTGCACGCCGCGCTATTGCGCGGCCGACCCCGTGATGGGCGGGCGCCAGGCGGTCGCCGAGGCGTGGCGCAATCTGATCGCGGCGGGGGCGCGGCCGCTCGCCATCACCGATTGCCTCAACTTCGGCAGTCCAGAGCGGCCCGAGATCATGGGCCAGTTCGTCGGCGCGATCGAAGGCATGGCGGAGGCCTGCCGGGCTCTCGACTTTCCCATCGTCTCGGGCAACGTGTCCTTCTACAACGAGACCACTGGCAGCGCGGTCCAGCCGACGCCGAACGTCGGGGGCGTCGGGCTGATCGCCGATCTCGCCCGGGCGACCACCGTGGCGCTCGCGGTGGGCGATGAGGTCGTGCTGATCGGCGCTAACGCCGGCCACCTCGGCGCCTCGCTTTATCTCCGCGAGATCGCCGGGTCGGAAGCCGGCGCCCCGCCACCGGTCGATCTCGCCGCCGAGCGGCGCAACGGCGCTTTCGTCGCCCAGTGCATCACCGAGGGCTGGCTGGCGGCCTGCCACGACATCGCCGACGGCGGCCTCCTGGTGGCGCTCGCCGAGATGGCGCTGGCCGGCGATACCGGCGTGACTGTCGTGCCGCCGCGGCTCGAGATCCCGCTGTTCGCCTGGCTGTTCGGCGAGGATCAGGGCCGATACCTGGTCGCCGCCACGTCGGCGAACGCCGAGCGGATCGTTGCCAGCGCCGCGGCCGCCGGCGTGCCCGCCGTGGGGATCGGCCAAGCGGCGGGAAAGGATTTGACAGTGTCGGACGCGGATACGATATCGTTGTCAGAGCTCCGCACGGCGCACGAGCGCTGGCTGCCCGAGTACATGGCGGCAACACCAGAAGCGAGCGAAGGGTAAGCGACATGCCGATGGACGCGGCGCAGATCGAGCGCCTGATCAAGGAAGGGCTGCCGGACGCCCAGGTCGTTATCGAAGACCTGCGGGGCGATGGCGACCACTACGCAGCGCACGTGATTTCCGCGGCGTTCAGAGGCAAGACGCGGGTCCAGCAGCATCAGATGGTCTACCAGGCGTTGCGAGGCAACATGGGAGATGCCTTGCACGCGCTGGCGCTGCAGACATCCGTGCCGGAGGATGCCTGAGGCGGGAACGGAGTGGGCAGAGCACAACAGAGGGTGACATGAGCGACACAGCGGTGCACGAGCGTATCCGGGCGGAGATATCCGACCATCCCGTGGTCCTCTATATGAAGGGGACGCCCGTGTTCCCGCAGTGCGGGTTCTCGGCCGCCGTCGTGCAGATCCTTTCCGACCTCGGCGTGAAGTTCAAGGGCGTGGACGTGCTGCAGGATCCGGGCTTACGCCAGGGGATCAAGTCGTTTTCCGAGTGGCCAACGATCCCTCAGCTCTACGTCAAGGGCGAGTTCGTTGGCGGCTGCGACATCGTGCGCGAGATGCACGCCAGCGGCGAGCTCGCCGAACTGTTGGCCAGCAAGGGCGTCGCGGTCCCGGCCCAGTAGCGGCCGGCCTCGCCACGGCTAGCTAAAGGTCGCCGGCGATGTAGCGGGGCAGGTAACGCAGCGCCGCGAGGACGAGGGCAAGTCCCAGCGCCAGCAAGGCGGCAGCGCCCCATAGGTCCCAGTATGGTGCGAGGACGAGCGCTGTCGGCTGCTCGATAAAGTGCGCAAGCGGCGCCAGGATCGCGTCGCCGACCGGCATGGTGTGCCACCAGCTCCACAAATCGAGCGCCAGGCTCCACACCACGGGCGCCGCGATGAACAGGGAATAGCCGAGCAAAGCGACGACGACCCCGAGGGTGAGCACAAAGAACAGGGACACCTTCAGCCCCTGCGCCGCCGCCAGGGCGAGATCAGGCGCCTAGCGGCCGTTGGACAGAGCCTGGCCGGTGTTGGCGTCGAACAGGTTGATTCGCTGCTCGCGGAAGCTCACACCCACACTCGCCCCGATCGTGATCGGCTGGTGCAGGTCGAGGCTCGCCACGACATAGTCACGGTTCTTGATCACCTTGCGGTCACCCTCGACCGCAACGAAGGCGTAGACGACGCCGCCGTAAGGTTCGGTAAACTCGATCCGGCCGTCGAACACGCCCGAGCCCGGCGCCGCGAACAGGACGTCCTCGGGCCGCACCCCGATGGTCACGCCGCCGCTTCCGCGCACGCCATTGCCGTTCCCCACCGGCTTGCCGACGATGCAAGGGCCCTGGTCGGTCAGCTCGCCGACCATGAAGTTGATGCTCGGGCTGCCGATGAAATCGGCGACGAACTCGTTGGCCGGCCGCTCGTAGATCTGCACCGGATCGGCGACCTGCTGAACGATCCCTTTGTCCATGACCACCACCCGGTCGGACAGGATCAGGGCCTCGGCCTGATCGTGCGTGACGTAGACGGTGGTCACCCGGTCGCGTTGGTGCAGGCGCTTGAGTTCGGTCCGCATCTGCTCGCGCAGCTTGAGGTCAAGGTTGGAGAGCGGCTCGTCCATCAGGTAGCACACCGGGCTGCGGACCATGGCGCGGCCGAGCGCAATGCGCTGGCGCTGGCCGCCCGAGAGCTTGCCGGGCTTCTTGTCGAGGAGTTCCTGGATGCCGAGGATCTTCGCCACCTCCTGCGCCCGCTTGGCGGCATCTCCCTTCGACATGCCGCGCACGGTGAGGTTGAGCGTCATGTTCTCGAGCGCCGTCATATGCGGGTAGAGGGCATAGGACTGGAACACCATGGCGACGTCGCGATCGCCGGGATCGACGTTGGTGACGTCGCGCTCATTGATCCAGATCTTGCCCCCGGTCGCCTCCTCGAGGCCCGCGATCAGCCGCAGCGTGGTCGTCTTGCCACACCCGGACGGGCCGAGCAGAGTGATGAACTCACCCCTCTTGATCTCGAGATCGATGCTCTTGACCGCCTCGGTGCCGTCGCCGTAGGTCTTGTGCAGTTTCTCGAGAACGATCATCCCGTCCGCCCCGTTGCTGACGCGCCGCGGTTATTCTTGATTGCTAGAAGACCGCGATACTTAGCACGCGCGCGTCAGCACTGACAACAGGTGACGCAGCCGCGCGGGGCGGCGGCGTCATGTCCTGTCCCACGCAACCACTCAACCGTAGTAGCCCTAGTCGGTCATGATCTGCTTGACGCCGTCGTCCATGGCCTTCAGGGCAACCTCGATCGGCTTCTCCTTGGCGGCGAGGGCATCGTCCCCGATTGGCCGGCTGGTCACCGGCCACCCCGCACCCCCGCAGCCGCGCGTCATGCCTTCGCCTTCCTCTTGCGTCCGGCCACGGCCTTCGCCGGGGGCGCGACGTACATCTCTTCGACCGGGTCGAGGCCAAACTTCTTCAGCACGTGGGCGATGATCGCGACGTCCTCGCCGCGGTTTTGCGCCCCGCTCACACCGATGCCGCCGATCACGGCGCCCCGCGAACGGATCGGCGCGCCGCCTTCCTCCACCGTGACGTCGGGGAGCAGCGCCAACGCGACCTGGGTCTCGGGCTGATGCTTCCATTGTCCCCAGTGGACGTGCGTGGACGTGTTGAAGCGGAGCGCGGCACGCGCCTTCAACTGCGCGAAGTCGACGCAGCCGATGTTCGAGCCATCGGGGCGACGGAACGCCTTCAAGAGCCCGGCGTCATCACAGATCGCGGTGACCGTGTTGCGCCCGATCGACCACGAATAGGCGAGCGCCTCGGCCGCCATCGCCTCAGCCAGTTCCATGGTGAGGACCGGCTTCTCGCCGGCCAGCGCCGCGGCGCGGTTTGACGTCGTGCTGCCTTTGGCCATGGTCAACCCTCCCGGGAAGACGCTCGCTCACCCGCACCCGACGCGAACCACGTGGTAGGCACTGAGAGGGACCCGGTCCCTCCGAACTAGGATCGGCGCGCTGACGCGCCCCGACTCGGCGCCTTTGGCGCCACATAGGCCGCGCCGACCGGATCGAGGCCGAACGCCACGAAAACGGCCGCGATGATGTCAACGTCCTCCTGCCAGTTCTGCGCACCCGAGACGCCGATACCGCCGATCATCTGGCCCCGCAGTCGAATCGGCGCGCCGCCGCCTTCCACGGTGAAGCCGGGCAGCGCCGCCATGCCCATCTGGGTGTCTGGCTGGCTCGCGAAGGCCGGCCAGAACGCATGGGTCGCGGTGTTGAACCGCACCGCCGAGCGCGCCTTGGTCAGCGCCAAGTCGACGCAGCCGAGGTTCGAGCGGTCGGGGCGGCGGAACGCCTTGAGCGTGCCGCCGTCGTCGCAGACCGCGACGACGGTGTTGCGTCCCATCGCGCGCGAGCGCGCCAGCGCATCGCTCGCCAACGCCTCGGCCAGGTCCATCGACAGCATCGGCCGCCGGCCGACCGCCGGTGTCGGGCTAGACGAGCTGCGCACGCGCTTGGCCATATCGTCCCCCGCAGCGGCCTCTGCCACCTTGGGCGACGATGGTCCTACTTCACGGCACCGAGCGCAAGGCCCCGAATCATGTGCCGCTGCAGAAGGAACACCACGATCACCATCGGCACGAGTTGCATGACCACCGCGCCAGAAATGGTGCCCCACAACACGTTGTAGAGATCGATCATCTTCGAGATCTGGATCGGCAGCGTGACCGCCGTCGCCTGGGTGATGTAGAGCGCGAACAGGAACTCGTTCCAATCGAACACGAAGGTGAAGATCGCGGTCACCGCGATGCCCGGCCCGCTCATTGGCAGGATAATGCGCCAGATGATGCTGATCCAGCCGAGGCCATCGAGCCGCGCCGCCTCCTCGACGTCGCGCGGGATATCCATCATGAACCCGCGCAGGAGCCACACCGCGAACGGCAACCCGAAACCGACGTAGATGATGATCATGCCGACGTGGGTGTCGATCATGTCGAGGCGCTGGAACATCAGAAAGAACGGCATCGCAATCACCACGCCCGGCATGAAGCGGAGCGAGAGGATGGTGAGCGACATGAAGTCGGCGCCCTTGATCTTCATGCGCGCCAACGCGTAGGACGAGAACAGCGCCAGCACCATCGTGATGAAGGTCGCGCTCAGCACGATGATCGCACTGTTGAGAAGCGCGCGGTCGAACTCGAAGCGGACGAAGGCTTCGCGGTAATGCTCCCACGTGGGCTCAAACGACCACACTGGCTTGGCCGAGTTGATCGCGATCGTTGGTTTGATCGAGGTCAGCACCACCCAGTAGATCGGCGCGAGGTAGAGCGCGACGATGAACACGGCGGCGACATCGAAGGCCCTGCGAAGCGGCGAACGCATCGCTCAGGCCCGCGCCGGCGCACGGCGGCGGCTCGCCTTCTCCTGGCGATAAAGCACGCGCAGGAAGGCGAACACCACGATGTTGATGAGAATGACGATCAGGAAGCCGTAGGCCGCCATCACCCCGAGCCGGCCCGACTGGAAGATCGAGTAGGTGTTGACGCTGGCGAGCAACGTCGCGGTGCCTGGACCGCCCCGGGTGATGACGTAGATCAGATCAAAGATGCGCATCGAGTCGACCACCCGGAGCAGGATGACCACCGTGATCACCGGCCAGATCAGCGGGATGACGATGCGCTGGAGATAGGTCCAGCCGCGCACCCGGTCGAGCCTCGCGGCCTCGATGACCTCTGGCGAAATGCCTTGCATGCCGGCCAGCATGATCAGGGTGACGAAAGGCGTCCATTGCCAGATCTCGGCAATCATGACCGCGACCAGCGCGGTGTCGGTGGCGGTGTGCCAGGCGCCGCGATCAAAGCCGACGCTGGTGATCAGGTAGTTGATCACGCCGCTCACCGGCTCGAACATGAACCGCCAGGTCAGCCCCATGGCGACCGGCGAGATGAACACCGGGATGACCAAGAGGGTGCGGAGCACGCCGACGGCGCGCATCGTGGTGTCCATGAGCAGCGCCAGCAGGAAGCCGAGCACCAGCTGCACCGACACCACGACGGCGCACCACACAAAGGTGAGCCAGATTGTCTTCCAGAACGTGTCGTCGTTGAACAACAGGAAGTCGAAGTTGCGGAACCCGACCCACTTGCCGATCTTCGGGTTGAACAGGTTCTCGACGCGAAACGCCATCGCGCCCGACCAGATCAGCGGGTAAACCGAGAGTGCAACCAAGATGATGATGGTCGGCGTGATGAGGAGCCAGGCGACCTGGTTCTCGCGCAGTCGGGCACGCGGCCTCGGTGTCGCCACCGAGGCCGCACGCTGAGCGGCAGAAAGTTCGGCCATCGCCGCCAATCAGCCGTAGTAGCCCGAGTCCGTCATGATCTGCGTGTTCCCATCGTCCATGGCCTTGAGCGCCTCGTCCATGCCCTTCTCGCCCGCGATCACGGCCACCACCTCGTTGCCGACGAGATCGGCGACGGTGAAGGCCTCCGGGATCCACGGGAATCCCGGAGTGCCGAGTGGGAAGGACTTCTGCAGCCCATAGAAGTAGGGCCGGATGTCCTCGTACTTGGCCAAGAGCGAGACACGCGCGGGCTGGCCGGTATTCATGACGTAGTCCCGACCGATGCGGCTGTCGGTGTAGTCGCCCGAGTTCAAGTGCTTGACGAACTCGAAGCCCGCTTCCTTGTCCTTACCCCACACGTTGACGTAGTAGGCGAAGCCGCCCATCAGCGGGATGTGCTTGCCCTCGGGGTTGGAGCCCTTCGGCACGATGTCGGTGCCGAACACCTCGGCGAACTTCGTGAACTCGGGATTGTTCAGCACCGAGGTGCCCCACTCGAGCGGCGCGTACACCGCGGTCCCGTTGGCCAGTACCGCGTTCACCTCGTCGTCGGCGGCGTTCAGGGTTACCGGGTGGCGGTACTCCATCAGTTTCAGCAGGATCTCGAAGGCCTTGTGCCCGGTGTCGGTGTTGAACTGCGGATGCCAGCCGCCCTCTTCCATCTTGTCGAACCAAGAGCCGCCGAGCGACATGATGATCTGATAGAGCTCAAGTCCTGCGAACAGGCCGCGGCGCGCCGTGGTGACGAAGCCGTATTGGTCCTTTTCCGGCCGGTGCAGCATCTTGGCGACATCGATGGCTTCCTCCCAGGTTTCCGGCACCTTCGTGATACCGGCTTCCTGGAACAGGTCCTTGCGATAGAAGTGCAGTTTGCAGTTGCCGTCGCACGACAGCCCATATGTCTTACCGGTCGCGTTCTGCGGCAGCCTGTAGCCGTTGGTGATGATCGGCGGGACATCATTGAAGTAGTCCTCGGCCCAGCCCGGATCCTTGGCGAGCACCGGCTCGAAGCTCTCCATGGCGCCGATGTTGCCGAGCGCCGTCCACTGGTTTGAATCAGCGATGGCGGTGTTGAAGGTGTCCGACTTCGAGGCCGCCCGCATCTGAATCTTGGTGTAGGCCTCGCCCACCGGCTCCTCGATGATCTCGACCTCGACGTTGGGGAAGCGTTCCTTGAAGGTTGGCACCACCGCCTTCGGCGGCAGGCCCCAGCGCTGCCCGGAGAAGGTGTAGGTGACCACTTTGCCGGTGAGCTTGTCGTCGGTGTACCAGCCGGGCCCGTGTGTCTCCTCGCTCGCCGCGCGCGCCCACTTGACATCGCGCATCACCGCCGCGGTCGCTGCGGTCGCGGCCGAGACCTGCAGCATGCGCCGGCGGCTCAGTTCGCCCTTGAGCGTTCTCGCCTGCGCCATCGACTGCTTGCAGAGAGTCTCCTTGTCCGTGCCCATGTTCGCTCCTGGATTGGTTGCCTCGAGTCGAAGCGCTACAGCATATGTGCCCGGACCGGGGACGCAAGCGCGTTCCCCGGTCGCGGACACCTCGTCGTTCGATCAGTCGTAGTAGCCGGACTCGGCCATGATCTGGCGCTGCGCGGCATCGATGTCCTTGAGCGCCGTCTCCATGTCCTTCTCGCCCGCGATCACCGCGACCACGTCGTTGCCGAGCGCCTCGGCCACGGTGAACGCCTCCGGAATCCACGGGAAGGCCGGGGTGCAGACCACGATCGAGTCGGCAAGCGCGATGAAGTACGGATTGACGTCGGCGTACTTGCGCAAGAGCGAACTGCGCGCCGGCTGGCCCGTGTTCATCACATAATCCAGGCCGATCCGGCTGTCGGTGTAGTCGCCCGAGTTCATGTGCTTGATGAACTCGAAGGCCGCGTCCTGGTCCTTGGCAAAAGCATTGACGTACTGGCCGAAGCCACCCATGAGCGGCTCGTGCTTGCTCTCGGGCGTCTCGCCCTTCGGCACCACCGCGGCGCCGAACACCGAGGCGAACTCGGTGAAGTCCTTGTTGTTGAGCACCGAGGTGCCCCACTCGAACGGCGCGAACACCGCGCTGCCCTTGGCCAGCACCGCATTCACCTCGTCATCCGCGGCGTTGATCGTGACCGGATGGCGATACTCCATGAGTTTCAGGAGCGTCGAGAAGGCCCTGTGGCCGATCTCGGTGTTGAACTGCGGCTCCCACTGGTCATTGAACCACACGCCGCCATAAGAGCGCACCATCTGGTAGAGTTCGAGGCCCGCGAAGAGGCCGCGCCGGGCGGTCGTGACGAACCCATATTGATCACGGTCCGGGGCGTGCAGCTCCTTGGCGATCTCGATCGCCTCCTCAAACGTCGTCGCCGGCCCCTTGATGCCCGCCTTCTCGAACAGATCCTTGCGATAGTACTGGAGCTTGGCGTTCGAGTCGGAGGCCAGCATGTAGGTGTGGCCCTCGGGCGTCTGCGGCGAGCGATAGCCGACGGTGACGTTCGCGGGCACGTCCTTGAAGTAGTCCTCGGTCCAGCCCGGGTCCTTGGCCAGCCACGGATCCATGTCGACCATGGCGCCGATATTGACCAGCGCTGAAAGCTGATTGTGATCCGCCCACTGGGTGTTGAATGCGTCCGACTTCGAGGCCGCGCGCATCTGGATCTTGCCGTAGGCCTCGCCGACGGGCTCGTCGACGACCTCGACCTCGACATTCGGGAAGCGCTCTTTGAAGGTCGGGAGCATCGCCTTCGGCGGCAGGCCCCAGCGCTGTCCGGCGAAGGTGTACATGACCACCTTGCCGGTGAGCTTGTCGTCGGTGTACCAGCCCGGCCCGTGCGTCTCCTCGCCTGCGGCGCGCGCCTCGGCAATATTGCCGCCGACCCAGGCCGCCGCGGCCGTGGCCGCCGATAGCTCCAGCATGCGCCGCCGCGTGAGTTCGTCGCGCAGCCGCCGGCCCTCGGCGAGCGCCTGCTTTGCCAGTGTTTCACGATCCGTAACCATGTCTCCTCTCCCTGTGTTGGTACGTGCTGGTTCAGTTGACCGGCCTCGCGGGCCGGCCTTGGCCGGACAAGCCCGGCGGGCGGACCGGCACCATGCGGGTGCCGGTCCATTGCGCAAGATCAACCGTAGTAGCCGGAGTCCATCATCACGCCCTCGACGCCCTTCTCCATGGCCTTGAGCGCGTCCTCGATCGACTTCTCGCCGGTGATGACCGCCGTGGTCTCGTTGCCGAGGATGTCCGACAGTGTGAACGCCTCGGGGATCAGCGGTACGAACGATACCGCGACCGGGAAGGACTTCTTCAGCCCGATGAAGTGCGGCCGCAGTGTCTCGTACTTGGTCAGCAGCGAGATGCGCGAGGGCTGTCCGGCGCTCTGGACGTAGGCCTCGCTGATCCGGCTGTCGACGTAGTCGGCCGAGTTGAGGTGTTTGATCCACTCCCACGCCGCCGCCTTGTTCTTGGAGTAGGTGCTGACCATCTGGCCGAGCCCGCCCATCAGCGGCCGGTGCGCGCTCTCGGGGGTGTCGCCCATCGGCACGATGTCGGTGCCGATCACGTCGGGGAACTTGGAGTACTCGGGATTGTTGAGCACCGCTGTGCCCCACTGGATCGGCGCGTATACCGCGGTGCCGTTGGCGAGCGCGGTGTTGCACTCATCGTCGGTCGCGTTGAGTGTCACCGGGTGGCGGTACTTCATGAGCTCGACGATCGTCTCGAGCGCCTTGTGGCCCTTGTCGTTGTTGAAGGTCGGGTGCCACCCGCCCTCGGCCTGCTTGTCGAACCACTCGCCGCCGTAGGACGCGAGCGTGCCCCAGAACACCCAGCCGGCGAAGCCGCCGCGGCGCCCGGTGGTGATGAAGCCGTACTGGTCCTTGTCGGGCTTGTGCAGGGCCTTGGCCAGCGCGATCGCCTCGGGCCAGGTGTCCGGGATCTTCTCCATCCCGACCTCCTTCATGAGGTCGCGGCGGTAGAAGTGAAGCTTGGCGTTGCCATCGGGCGTGAGGCCGTAGAGCGTGCCCTCGGGCGTCGCCGGCACGCGATAGCCCTTAGAGATCGCGCCCGGGACATCGTTGAGGTAATCGTTCATCCAGCCCGGGTCCTTGTCGGCGTACGGCTGCAGCGGCTCCATGGCGCCCGCTGCTTCGAACGCCGGCCACTGGCCGAAGTCGGTGTAGAGCACGTCCGTGTCGGAGGAGCGCGAGGTGGCTAGCGTCATCATCTTGGTCACCATCTCGGAGTGCGGTCCGGGCTGGATGTCGACCTCGATGTTGGGGAAGCGCTCGTTGAACAATGGCAGAACGCCGCGCGAGGGTAGCTCCCAGCGCTGCCCGGCGGAGACCAGCATCACCACCTTGCCGCTGATCTTGTCGTCGGTGTACCAGCCGGGACCCTTTGTCTCTTGCGCTATCGCCCGGCGCCGCGCAAGGCTCGTGCCGGCGAGCGCCGCGGTCGCTGCGGTCGCCGCCAGCATCTGCCGGCGCGTCATGTCCGCCTTTCTGCGGCGGGTCTGCTCCATGGTCTGTCTGGCTAGGGTTTCCGCATCCGTACCCATGTTTCTCCCCTCACGGTTCTGAAGTGGTGCCGGCGCTCCAGTACGGTGCGCCTGGTCGCATTATCCGGGGTTCCGCCCGTCCGAACAAGCGGAGGCTGCACGCGCGACGGGCGCCGAGGTTCGATGTGTGTTCGGTATTCCAGCCGGCGGCGATTGGCGGGATGATCGGTGCGCGATGCCCAGGAACCCGAAGGTCGATGCCTTCTTTGCCGCGCTCGATCACCCGCGCCGGGCCGAGCTCGCGGCATTGCGTGACATCATTCTCGCGGCCGACACCGCGATCGAGGAGGACATCAAGTGGCAGTGCCCGACCTTCTCCTACAAGGGCACCCTGGCCTCGCTGGTCGTCCGCACGAAGAAGGTGGCGCAGGTGATGTCCACAATGGCGCCGGTCTGGCCGATCCCGGCGCGCTGCTCGTCGGCGAGGGCAAAGCCGTGCGCATGGCCAACTTCGCCACGGCTGCGGACGTTGCGGCGCGCCGGGGGGATCTGCTCGCGCTGATCAAGGCCTGGATGCGGCTGAAGGATCGGCGACCCGGCGCCGCCGCGGCAGCGATCCCGAGCGCTCGGGCACTACGGTCTCAGGGGGCGGATGAGCGGCTGACCAGCACCCGGGCGGGAAAGCCGGCAGCCCGCAGGTCATCGAGGAGCGCGTGAACGTGATCGGCGCTCCGCGTCTCGACCACGATATCGACATCGGCCTGGCGGACCGGCACGTCGAAGAACAGACGCTGGTGCACGACATCGATGATGTTGCCGCCGTTCGCCCCGATCACGCCGACCACGCGGGCCAGCACACCCGGCTGATCGACGATGCCGACGCGGAGCCGGACCAGCCGGCCATCCCGCATCAGACCGCGATTGAGGACCGCCGCGTAGAGCCGCGCATCGATGTTACCGCCGGTGACCACCAGGCCGACGCGCCGTCCCGCGAACAGCTCGCGATTGGCGTACACCCCGGCGAGCGCCGCGGCGCCCGCCCCTTCGGCCACCACCCCGCAACGCTCCATCAGGAGATGGACCGCGCTTTCCAGGGCGGCCTCCTCGACCAGCAGCATGTCATCGACCAGCCGCTCGATGATCGCGCGGGTCAGTGCGCCCGGCGCCTTGACGGCGATGCCGTCCGCGATCGTGTAGCCGGCGGAGGTCGCCGGCATCCCGTGCACCGCTTCGTACATCGAGGGGAACAGCTTGGCCTCGACGGCGACCACCCGCACGCCCGGGCTGAGCGCCTTCGTGGCGGTGGCGATGCCGGAGATGATACCGCCGCCACCGACCGGCACGACGATCACCTCGAGCGCCGGATCGTCGGCCAGCATCTCCAGACCGACGGTGCCCTGCCCGGCGATGATGTCCGGATCGTCGTAGGGGTGGACGAAGGTCAGCCCGCGCGCGCTCGCCAGCTCGCGGGCCGTCACCGCCGCCGCATCGATCGTATCGCCGCTCAGCACCACCTCGGCGCCCAAATCACGGGTGCGTTCAACCTTGCCGAAGGGCGTGCTCTCGGGCATGACGATCACCGCCGGAACGCCGAAGTGGCGCGCCCGATAGGCCACTCCCTGGGCGTGATTGCCGGCCGACATGGCGATGACGCCGGCGCGGGCCTCGGCGGGCGACAGCCGGCTGAGCTTGACGTAGGCGCCGCGGTCCTTGAAGGAACCGGTGTACTGCATGCTCTCGAGCTTGAGCGAGATGGTGCAGCCGAGCAGCGCCGACAGGCGCGGCGCCGCGACCAGGGGGGTTCGTACGATCGCTCCTTCGAGCATCGCGGCGGCTGCCCTGATGTCGGCCACGCTGGGTGCGATGGGCGCGGTCATTGCCGCCCACTCTAGCCGCGAATCACCACTGGACGGTGAACCGCATCACGTCGCGGGGACGTCCGCGCCAACGCTGAGGGCATCTCCCCGCCGGATGACGCCGGAGGTGACGACGCGGGCGCAGATGCCACCTCGTCCCCACAGCGCCTTCGTCATGCGGCGATCGGTGAGCGCGGCGATGTAGCTGCACGGCGGCCGCGGCCGATCGAACGCGAATGCCGCGGCGCCGACGCGAAAGCGCTGGCCGGACAGAGATTCGAGGTCGATGCCGCGGACCACGAGATTGCGGCGATGCTCGCCATTGCCAACCGCGACCCCGAGGTCGCGCGCGATCGCGTCGAGGTCCTCGGCCGCGATGAGCGTGACCTGGCACTCATCGACGTTCGTCCAATAGCCGCGCCGCTCGCAGTAGCGATCGCCCTCGAGCCCGCGCCCCGCGAGCGCCTGAATCTCGGCGCATTCGCGCATCACCGTA
>VGEJ01000007.1 GCA_016869335.1 Alphaproteobacteria bacterium
CTCTGGCGCCGCGCCCGCGGCCGCCTCGGCGCCGGCGGGCGCCGCCTCTGCCCCGTTTGGCCCCCGTTCAGCAGCCTTGTCGCCGTGATCCGTCATCGCCACCTCCGCCTTGTGCCTCAACCCACCAACCGGCCGATCACGGCGGCGGTGTAGTCGACCATGGGAATGATGCGGGCGTAGTTCAACCGGCTCGGCCCGATCACGCCGATGGCACCGACGACCTTCTCCCGTCCGCCCCCGTAGGGCGCCACGATCATCGAGCAACCGGTGAGGTTGAACAGCTTGTCTTCAGAACCGATGAAAATGCGCACATCGTCGGCCACGGCCGCGAGGTCGAGCAGGCGCGCCACCTGGCCCTTGGTCTCCAGAGCCTCGAACAGCGCCCGCACCCGTTCGAGATCGTCGACCGCAACGATATCCTCGAGCAGGTTCGATTGGCCGCGAACGATCAGGGTGCGGCGATCTTCCCCGCCCCACATGGCGAGGCCGCGCTCCACCAGTCGGGTGGTCAGCGTGTCGAGCTCGGCGCGGTGATTGTCGAGTTCGAGGTTGATCTCGCTCAGTGCCTCGCGGAGCGTCCGGCCGGACAGCCGTGCGTTGAGGTAGTTGGCGGCCTGGTTCGCGACCGACTCGGTGATGGCCACCGGCATCTGGATGATGCGGTTCTCGACCACTCCGCCTTCGCTGACCAGGACGACCAGGACCCGGCCCCCACCGACGTCGAAGAACTCGATGTGGCGCACCGGCCGGTCGCTCCGCGGCGCCACCACCACGGCGGCGCAGCGCGAGAGGCCCGAGAGCACCGAGGTCGCCTCGGTCAGGAGTTCCTCCATGCTGCGGTTGGCAGCGGTGCAGTGCGCTTCGATGCTCGCGCGCTCCGCCTCGGTGAGATTGCCGACCTCGAGCAGGCCATCGACGTAGAGGCGTAGCCCCGCCTCGGTCGGCAGCCGCCCGGCCGAGGTGTGCGGCGCGTAGAGAAGGCCCACCGTCTCGAGATCGGACATGATGTTGCGGATCGAGGCCGCCGATAGCCCCCAGCGCAGCTTGCGCGCGAGCGTGCGCGAGCCGATCGGCTCGCCGGTCTCGACATAGGCGTTCACGATCTCCCGGAAGATCTCGCGCGAGCGCTCGTTCAGCTCATGAATCATTTGGGGGAACAAGGCCCTAGAGGGCGGTGTCGGGCGCAAGGGGAATGTAGTAACCGCCCCCTGGAGCGTCAATGCAGGCGCGCCGACCTGGACGCCACCGGCCGAGGCGGCTAGGAATGGCGCCCCGAAGCAGCGGGCGGAGGCCCAGGTGTCACCGACGATGGTGCGTCCCTCGGGGCGAGCGGCCGATCAACTCCGCGCGGTCTTGCTCGAGCCGGGCTACAGCAAGTACGCGGAAGGCTCCTGCCTAGTGCGGTTTGGCGACACCCACGTCCTGTGCGCCGCCACCTTCGAGACCCGCGTCCCGCCCTGGCTCCGCGATAGCGGGCGCGGCTGGGTCACCGGCGAGTACGGCATGCTGCCCCGCGCCACCGAGACGCGTACGCCGCGCGAGGCGACCCGCGGCGGCCAGAGCGGCCGGACCCACGAGATCCAGCGCCTGATCGGCCGGGCGCTGCGCGCCGTCACGGACCTCGCGGCACTCGGCGAGCGGCAGATCCGCCTCGATTGCGACGTGCTGCAGGCCGATGGCGGCACCCGGACCGCTGCCATCACCGGGGCCTGGGTGGCACTGCGCCTCGCCCTCGATCGCGCCCGCCGCGAGGGCAGGATCGCGGCCGACCCGCTGCGCGGCCAGGTGGCGGCGATCTCGTGCGGCATCTATGCCGGGGTGGCGGTGCTCGACCTCGACTACAGCGAGGACTCGACCGCCGAGGCCGATGCGAACTTCGTGCTCACCGCCGATGGCCGCATCGTCGAGATCCAGGGCACCGCCGAGACCGCGCCGATGAGCCATGCCCAGTTCGACGAGATGCTCCGGTTGGCACGCGCCGGAATCCATCGGCTGACCGAGCTCCAGCTCCGCGCCGTCGCCGCCGTCTGAGCCATGGCACGGCGTTTCCGCGGCCGGCGGCTCATCGTCGCGAGCCACAACCCGGGCAAGGTGCGCGAGATCGCCGAGCTGCTGGCGCCGCTCGGCATCGAGGCGCTCGGCGCCGCCGCGCTCGGTCTGCCCGAGCCAGCCGAGACCGGCGTCGACTTTGCCGCCAACGCCGTCATCAAGGCGCGCGCAGCGGCACAGACGGCAGGTGCGCCCGCACTCGCCGACGACTCGGGCCTGGTGGTGGCGGCGCTCGGCGGCGCCCCCGGAATCTACTCGGCGCGTTGGGCGGGCGCCGAGCGCCACTTCGGCGCCGCGATGCGCCGGGTCGAGACCGAGCTTCAGGCCCGCGGCGCCTGTACCCCGACCGAGCGCCGCGCCCACTTCGAGGCGGCTCTCGCCCTTTGTTGGCCCGATGGCGAGTGCGCGGTGTTCTCGGGGCAGGTCGCGGGCTTCCTGGTGTGGCCGCCGCGGGGCGAGCGCGGCTTCGGCTATGATCCGATGTTCGTGCCCGATGGCGGCACGCTCACCTTCGGCGAGATGGAGCCGGCGGCCAAGCATGCGATCAGCCACCGCGCCGCTGCCTTTGCCAAGCTGCTCGCCTGCTTCAGCGACGGCTGAGGTGGGCTTCGGGCTCTACATCCACTGGCCGTACTGCCGCCGCATCTGTCCCTACTGCGACTTCAACATCTACCGCGCGCGGGCACTGGACGAGACGGCATGGCGCCAGGCGTTCCTCGCCGGGCTCGACCACGCCCTGCGCCTGGTCGGGCCACGGCCGCTCCGCAGCATCTCCTTCGGCGGCGGCACGCCGAGTCTGATGCCACCCAGCCTCGTGGCGGCGATCATCGAGCGCGCGGCACTGCGCTTCGGCCTCGAGGACGACGCGGAGATCGCGCTCGAGGCCAATCCGGGCTCGGCCGACGCCGCCCGCTTCGCCGACCTGCGCGCGGCGGGGGTTAACCGGCTCTCGCTTGGCATCCAGAGCTTCGACGATGGGGCGCTCAGCGCGCTTGGCCGCGATCACGACGCGGCCGCGGCGCGCGCCGCGCTGACCCAGGCGCAGGCGATCTTCCCGCGCGTCAGCTTCGATCTGATCTACGGGCTGCCGGGACAGTCCCGCGCCGACTGGCGGCGCGCGCTCGATGTGGCACTGGCCTGCCAGTCCGGCCACCTGTCGCTCTATCAGCTCACCATTGAGCCCGGCACCGCCTTCGCTCGCGCCGCGGCGCGCGGCCGCCTCGCGCTGCCCGACGAACAGCGGCGGGCCGATCTCTATGACGTGGCGCAGGAGCGCTGCGCCGGCGCCGGGCTCGATGCCTACGAAGTGTCGAATCACGCCGCGCCGGGGCACGAATCGCGCCACAATCTCATCTACTGGCGTTCGGGCGACTGGATCGGTCTCGGCCCCGGCGCCCACAGTCGGCTCACGCTGGACCGCCGGCGCCTCGCGCTGACCGAGCACCGCCGACCCGAGATCTGGCTCGACGCGGTGGCGCGGGCGCGGTCCGGCGAGGTCGAATGCGAGACCTTGAGCCCGGCGCAGCACGCGAGCGAAATCCTGCTCTCGGGTCTCCGGCTCGGCGAGGGCATCGCGCTCAAGCGCGCCGAGGACGCGCTCGGCGCGCCGCTCGGCGCCTTCCTCGACCAGGCGCGCCTCGCCACCCTCGTCGCAGCGGGGCTCGTGCAGGGCGATGCCGAGAGGCTTCGCGTCACGGCGACCGGCCGTCGGGTGCTCGATGCCGTGCTGGCCGAGCTACTCGCCTGAGTTGTTGTGTTCATCCGACCCCTGGGCGAGCATGTCGGGCGGGAGGTGAGCCAATGACCGCCGAGCGGACCACCGAGACCTGGACGGTGACCAAGCCGGCGGTTGCCTCCTCCGGCGGCCTGGTCGCGAGCCAGCACCACTTGGCCTCGGCGGTCGGCGCGCGCGTGCTCGCCGAGGGCGGTAACGCCGTCGATGCCGCGGTCGCCACCAGCCTGGCGATCGGCGCCATCGAGCCGTGGATGAGCGGCCTCGGCGGCGGCGGGTTCATGCTCGTGGCGCCGCCGGGCGAGCCGGCGCAGACGGTGGCCTTCGGCATGGTCGCGCCGGCGGCGCTCGATCCCGGCGACTATCCGGTCGTCGGCGGCAAGGGCTCGGACCTGTTCGCCTGGCCCAAGGTGCTCGAGGACCGCAATCTGCTCGGCTACCCGGCGATGGCGGTGCCGGGCTACGTCGCCGGGTTGGCGCTGGCGCTCGAGCGCTTCGGCACGCGGCGGTGGCGCGCGCTGATCGCGCCCGCCATCGCGCTGGCCGAGGCGGGGCTGGTCGCCGACTGGTATGCGACACTGCTGATCACCACGGCGGCGCGTGATCTCGCGCGCTTCGCCGAGAGCGCGCGCACCTACCTCGCCGATGGCTTCCCCGTCGTCGGCGAGTTCGGTGCCCCGCCGCCGCGCATCCGGCTCGGCCGGCTCGCGGCCACCCTGAGGCAGCTTGGCGAAGCGGGACCCCGCGACTTCTACGCGGGCGAGATCGCCGCCGCCATCGTCAGCGACTGCCGGGTCGGCGGCGGCACGATTTCGCGTGCCGACCTCGAACGCTACGAAGCGCGGATCGAACCGGCGGCGGCGCTCGACTATCGCGGCGCCCGGGTGTTCGCGGCGCCCGGGCTGACCGCCGGGCTGACGCTCCATGCTGCGCTGCAACACCTCGCGGCGAACCCGACGCCCGGGGCGCGGCCCGCCGGGGCAGTGCCGGACGGGGCCGCCTATCTCAGCTATGCCGCGGCGCTGTTCGCGGCCTATCGCGAGCGTCTTGCGACCATGGGCGAGGCGAGCCCCGCACCCTCATGCACGACCCACATCAGCGTGGTCGATCGCCGCGGCATGTTCGTGGCGCTGACCCAGACGCTGTTGTCGCTGTTCGGCTCCAAGGTGATGCTGCCGGCGACCGGCATCCTGATGAACAACGGCATCATGTGGTTCGATCCGGAGCCGGGGAAGCCCAACTCGATCGCGCCGGGCAGGCGCCCGCTCTCGAACATGTGTCCCGCGATCGTCGAGCGCGGCGATGGCCTGCGCTTCGCGCTCGGTGCCTCGGGCGGGCGGCGCATCCTGCCGGCGGTCTTTCAGCTCATCTCGTTCCTGGTCGACTATCGAATGAGCATCGATCGGGCATTCGCGGCGCCCAGGCTCGACGTCAGTGGCGGCGATGTCGTCGGTCTCGATGACCGGCTGCCCGACGCGGTGCGGCAGGCGGTGGCGGCGCGGTACCCGACCCGGGTCGATCGCCACGGGGTCTATCCGGCGCTGTTCGCCTGCCCGAACCTCGTGGCCCGCGATGGCGCGAGCGGACAGGCGCACGGGGCGGCCTTCGTCATGTCGCCGTGGGCCCAGGTGGCGGCCGCGCCATGAGCCGCGCCGAGGCGCTGGCCCGCGCGCGGGCGCACTTCGACAGCGGCGCGTTCCTGACCGACCTTGCGCGCCGGGTCGCGATCCGCAGCGAAAGCCAGGTTGCCGCCAGCCGCCCGCACCTCCATGCGTATCTCGCGGGCGAGATCGTGCCGGCGCTCGCGGCGCTCGGGTTCCGCTGCACGACCGAGGACAACCCGGTGCCGGCCGGCGGCCCGTTCCTGCTCGCCGAGCGCATCGAGGATGCGGGGCTGCCCACGGTGCTGAGCTACGGCCACGGCGATGTCGTGCGCGGCCTCGAGGACGAGTGGAGCGCGGGGCTGTCGCCCTGGTCGCTCACGCCCGAGGGCGACAGGCTCTACGGCCGCGGCGTCGCCGACAACAAGGGACAGCACAGCGTGAACATCGCGGCGCTCGGCGCCGTGCTCGGCTGTCGCGGCCGGCTCGGCTTCAACGCGAAGCTGCTCCTCGAAACGAGCGAGGAGATCGGCTCGCCGGGCCTGCGCGCCTACTGCGCCGCGAACCGCGAGCGGCTGGCGGCGGATGTCCTGATCGCTTCGGATGGCCCGCGCCTTGGGCCGCAGCGCCCGACCCTCTTCCTCGGCGCGCGCGGCGCGCTCAACCTCACGCTCAGCGTGGCGCTGCGCCAGGGCGCGCATCATTCGGGCAATTGGGGCGGGCTCCTGGCCAACCCGGGCATCATCCTGGCGCACGCGCTTGCCGTGCTGGTGTCGTCGCGGGGCGCGGTGCTGGTGCCGGCGCTCAAGCCGCGGGCCATCCCCGAAGCGGTGCGCGCGGCGCTCGCCGACTGCGCGCCGGAGCCGACCGCGGACGGGCCCGCGGTCGATCCCGACTGGGGCGAGCCCGGCCTGAGTCCCGCCGAGAAGGTGTTCGGGTGGAACACCTTCGAGGTGCTGGCGTTCAAGACCGGCAACCCCGACCACCCGGTCAACGCCATTCCGCCGACCGCGATCGCGCACTGCCAGATCCGCTACACCGTGGACTCCGATCCGGCGGCGTTCGTCCCGGCGATCCGCCGCCATCTCGATGTGCATGGCTTTCCCATGGTCGAGGTGGCGGCGAGCGAGACCGGATTCTTCACCGCCACCCGGCTGGCGCCTGATCACCCGTGGGTCACATGGGCGGCGCGCTCGGTCGCGGCGACGCTGGGGCGCCCGCCCGCGATCCTGCCCAGCCTGGGCGGCTCGCTGCCGAACGAGTGCTTCGCCGAAGTGCTTGACCTCCCCACGATCTGGGTACCGCATTCCTATGCCGGCTGCGGCCAGCACGGTCCGGACGAGCACGGCCTCGCCTCGGTACTGCGCGAGGGCCTCGAAATCATGACCGGCCTGTTCTGGGACCTCGGCGAGGGACGCCTCGCGGACCCTAGGCTCGGGGCGGGACGTCGAGGCGGGCGATGACGCCGTTCAGCCGCGCCTCGGGCGCCGGGTAGCGGGCCATGACCAGTGGATCGTGCCCCGGAATCACGTGCGCCGGCGAGGCGGCGAGGCCGCGCAGTACATCGTAGCCCGCGATCATGCGGGCGACATCGTAGACGATGGGGAACGGCGAAGCGGTCTCCATGTTCTCATAGAAGTGCGCCGCGTCCGAGGCGAGCACGACGTGGCCCCGGCGGGTCAGCACGCGCACGCACTGCATGCCCGGCGTATGGCCGCCGATGAGGTGGACGCTGACGCCCGGCGCGATCTCCTCGGCGCCGTCGTGAAAGGCCACGCGCCCCGCGAACACCTTGCGCACCACGCCGAGCACGTGGTCCAGCGCATAAGCCTGACGGAAGAAGCGCTCGGTCATGTGGCGGCCGGTGCCGAACTGCAGCTCGAGGTCCTGGAGGTGGAAGCGGGCGGCGGGGAAGTCATCAAGCGTGCCGGCGTGATCGAAGTGCAGGTGCGTGATCACGACGTCCCGCACCGTGGCGGTATCGATGCCCAGCATGGCCAGGCCCTCGCGCGGCAGGCGCGTGAGCACCCGGCCGCGGCGCGCGGCTTCCGTATGCTCGAAGCCGGTATCGACCACGATCGCGCGGTTCGGGTTGACGATCGCCCACACGTAGTAGTCGAGCGGCATCGGCGCATCGTGCGCATCGGTCGTAATGAAGCTCTCGCGGCGCAGGCGCTCGGCACGACTGCCGTAGCGGACCGCGAACACCTCGTAGGTCTCGGGCTCGGACACGGCGACCCTCAGGGCAGCAGCGGGACGATCGTCTGGCCGGTCCGCGCCACCAGCGCCGCGGCGACGATCGAGCGGTGGCAGCGCGCCGGGTCGCGCTCGAAGCAGAGGAGGCACGACGGGCGCTCGACCGCCAGCGCCACGGCGCGCGCCAGATCGGTTTGCGCGGGCGCGCTGCCCATGTGGGCGCGGAAGATCGCCTCGAAGGATTCGAGATCGCCAGACCGCACGGCCTCGCGCCCGGGCTTGGGCGTGCCGAGACCGCGCAGGTGCACGTACTCGATCCCGGCGCGCGCCAGACGCGTGCCGAGCGCGCTCTTGGCGTACTCGGGCCGGCGCGACCACGGCACCTCGCGCACATCGATCACCCGGGCGATGCCATGCTGCTCCAGCGCAGCGACGAAATCGGGCAGCCGAGTCTTCTCGTAGCCGATGGTGAAGAGCGCGGTTGCAGAAGTCACGGGTTTCCCTCGCGCGCCCAGACGTCGAGCTGGGTCGCGACCAGATAGCTGGCGCGATCGCGCAGCGCATCGCAGATCGCGTAGTGGTGCTCGTCCACCCGCTCGATCAGCGCGACCGGATGGCCGAGCGCCCGCCAGCGCGCCGCCATCGCCTGGCTCTGGCGGTGGAACTCCGCGGACTCGTGCTCGCCCACCACCAGCAGGAGCGGCAGCGCCACCGGCGCGGGCAGATGCACCGGGCTGTTGCGCGCGGCCTCCGCCGCATCCATGCGCAGAAAGTCGTTGAGATAGCAGAGCCGGATGGGCTCGAGGTCGAACACCCCGCTCGTCGCGCACGCGCCCGTGATCAGGTCGCCCGGCAGGTCGGGCGCAAACGCCGGCCAGTCGGTCACCGCGAGCATCGCCACGAGGTGGCCGCCCGCCGACTGGCCGCACACGTAGATGCGCGTGGGATCGCCACCATACTTCGCCGCATTGCGGTAGAGCCAAGCGATGGCGGTGCGGTTCTGGCGCACGATCTCGTCCATGGAATGCGCGGGGGCGAGGCCGTAGTTGAGCACCACGCTCATCACGCCATTCGGCACGAAGCCCTCGGCGACGAAGCTGAAGTCATCCTTGTCGAGCGAGTACCAGTAGCCGCCGTGGACGAACACGTGGATCGGTGCCAAGGGCTGCGCCGCCGGGAACACATCGAGCGTCTCCGCCCGGGCCGGCCCATGGGGAACATCGAGATATCCCCGGAGCTTCCGCCTGGTCGCCTTGCTCCACTTCGGCCACTTGGCGAAGTAATCCTTGTAGAACGGGAACCGGGCGCGATTATCGTATTGCGCGTCCAGCCCCGCCCGGTCGTAGCCGAGGTAGAGCGCCATCAGGCGCCACCCCCGGCCCAGACCGCGAGTTGGCGCTGGAGGAGGGGTGCCGCAGGGTCGCGGAGCGAGTTGACCAGGTTGAAGTGGTTGAGGCCGGGGAGCGCGACCCAGTCGAGCGGGTAGCCGAGCGCCCGCCAGCGCGCCGCCATGGCGTGGTTCTGCCGGCTGTATTCCTCCGATTCGTGCTCGCCGACCACGATCATCAATGGCGTGGCGGTCCGATAGGTCTGGGTGAGCGGGCTGTTCCGCGCCGCCTCCGCCGCGTCGAGGTGCAGCGTCTGGTTGAGATAGCTGAGCCGGATCGGCTCGAGCTCGAAGATCCCGGCGATCGAGCACACTCCTTTGATGACATCGGCCGGCACCGCCCGATCGAGCCGCGGCCAGTCGGTCGCAAGCTGCATCATCGCGAGGTGTCCCCCGGCGGAGTGGCCGCAGACGTAGATGCGCATGGGATCGCCACCGTAGTCGGCCGCGTGATGCCAGAGCCAGGCGATCATGGCCCGGTTCTGGCGCACGATCTCGTCCAGGCGATGCGCGGGCGCCAGGCAATAGTTGGGAACCACCGTCATGGCCCCGTGGGGACGCAGCCCCGTGGCGAGGAAGCCGTAGTCCGCCTTGTCGAGCGAGTACCAGTAGCCGCCGTGGATCATGACGTAGACCGGCGCCCCGCGGCCGCGGCCGCCGGCAGCGGGGAAGATGTCGAGCCGCTCCGACGCCGAAGGGCCATAGGGCACGCCGCGGTGCGACGGCAGGGTGGCGTGCGCCTCATCGCTCCAGGCGCGCCAGCGGGCGAAGTGCTCGCGGTAGTCGGGGAAGCGCCTACGGTTGTTGTACTGGGCGTCGAGCGCTTCCTGGTCGTAGTCGAGAAACACCGCCATGGGCTCAGCCGGTGCCGAAGGCCGTCAGTAGCGTCCCGGCGCAGCGCGCCATGAGATCCCGCGTCGCATCGACCATGCCGCCCCAACCGAAGAAGCCGTGCACACAGCCGTCATAGCAGAAGTAGTCGACGGCGACCCCGGCGGCGCTCAGCCGCTCGGCGTAGGCCTTGCCCTCATCGATCAGCGGATCGTGGCCCGCGGCAATCACCAGCGCCGGAGGCAGGCCGCGGAGGCTCGGCGCGAGCAGCGGCGAGGCGCGCCAGTCCGCGGCATCGGACGGGGCGCGCAGATAGGTGGCGAAGATGTAGGCCATCTGCTCGCGGGTCAGGTTGTAGCCCTCGGCGAAACGCTCGTATGAAGCGGTTTCGGTGCGCGCCTCGGTCACCGGGTAGATCAGGATCTGGGCGCAGATCCTCGGTCCGCCGGCATCGCGCGCCGCGATCGCCGCGACGGTGGCCAGCGTAGCGCCGGCCGAATCCCCGCCGACCGCGATCCGCTGGCGGTCGAGGCCGAGTGCTGATGCCTCGGCCGCGATCCAGTTGAGCGCCGCGACCATGTCCTCGACGGCAGCCGGAAAACGATGCTCCGGGGCGAGCCGATAGTCCACCGCCGCGATCGCGCAGCCGGCGGCATTCGCGAGCGCCCGGCACTGCGGCTCGTGGGTGCCGAGGTCGCCGACGATCCAGCCGCCGCCGTGGCCATAGACCATGACCGGGAGCGCCTGCCCGGGCGCCATGCCGCTGGGGCGGATGAGCCGCACCGTGAGCGGTCCGCCGGGACCCTTCAGCGTGTGATCATCGATGTCGGCAGGCTCGGGCGGCAGATTCACCCGGCGCGAGCGCTCGCGCACCATCGCCCGGGCTTCCGCAACGGGGAGCCGGTGCATCGGCGGCACGCCGCTCTGGCGGATCGCCTCGAGCACGGTGGCGATTTGCGGGTTGAGCGTCATCGCTGATGCCTCCGCCCCACGAAAGGGGGTTGCTTGCCGGCGCCGGGCATCCTAGCACAGAGCCTCAGGCCCGGAGGGAGCCGGCATGGACATCTACGCGCGCTTCGGCGTTCGCCGCCGCATCAACGCCGCGGGCACGCTCACCCGCCTTGGCGGCAGCCTGATGCCCGATGAGGTGCTCGACGCCATGCGCGCCGCCGCCCGGAGCAGCGTCGATGTCGCCGAGTTGCAGGCCGCGGCGAGCCGGCTGATCGCGGCGCATACCGGGGCCGAGGCAGGCCTCGTCACGGCCGGCGCGGCGGCGGCGCTCACGGTTGCCACCGCCGCCTGCCTGACCGGCCTCGACGTCGCGCGCATGGAGCGCCTACCCGACACTCGCGACATGCCGAACGAAGTGATCATGTGCCGCACCCACCGCACCGGCTACGACCACGCCGTCCGGCTCGCCGGTGCCGTGATCCGCGACATCGGTTTCAACGATCTCGGCACCGGCGCCGGTGTACGCGATATCGAGCCCTGGGAGATCGAGGCGGCGATCACGCCGCGAACGGCGGCCTTCGCCTACACCGCGACACCGCGCAACATGCCGCGCCTGGCTGAGGTCGCAGGGGTGTGCGCGCGCCATCGCATCCCGGTGATCGTCGATGCCGCGGCGCAGCTTCCGCCCACGGCCAACCTCCGCCGCTTCATCGCCGAGGGCGCCGCGCTGGTGTGCTTCAGCGGCGGCAAGGCGATCCAGGGGCCGCAGGGGACCGGGATTCTCGCCGGTCGGCGGGAGCTGGTCGCCGCGGCGCTCCTGCAGCAGATCGACATGGACGTGCGGGCCGACACCTGGTCACCGCCGGAGGAACTGGTGCCGCCGCGGGCGCTGGCCGGCTATCCGCACCACGGCATCGGCCGCGGCTTCAAGGTCGGCAAGGAAGACATCGTCGGCCTGATGACCGCGCTCGAACGGTTCGCCACGCGCGATGAGCAGGCGTACCTGGCCGCCAAGGAGGCGATCCTCGCCGACATCGCCCGCCGACTGAGCGGCCTCAACGGGCTCGCGCTGCGCCGGCTCGCCGCGGGCGAGACCGGGCGCATGCCGCTCCTCGAGTTGAGGCTCGATCAGGTCGCGCTGGGCCGCTCCGCAGTAGCCGTGGCGAGGGCGCTGCAAGCGGGTGAGCCGGCGGTGCACGTCGGCGAAGCGCGTCTCGACGACGGCGTCCTGCTCATCGACGCCGCGGCCCTGAGCGCTGAACATGCCGCCCCCGTCGCAGGCGCGGTGCGCGCGGCGCTCACGCAGACCTGAGGCAGGGCCATGGCGCGGCACATGCTCACCTCCAGCCCGACCACCGTGCACTGGGGCGCCTTCGATGCGGCCCTCCCGCCTGTGCTCGAGATCGACTCGGGCGACACGGTGACGATCGAGGCCGTGTCGGGCGCGCCCGACGTCATGCCCGAGCGCCGGTTCGCCGTGTTGCCCGAGCTCCGCGAGATCCATGCCCGCGTCCGCCCGATCATGTTCGGCCATATCCTCACCGGGCCGGTGGCGGTCCGCGGCGTCAAGGCCGGCGAGGTGCTCGAGGTGCGCATCAAGGACGTGCGGCTGCGCCAGAACTGGGGCTGGAACATCATCCGCCCGCTCATGGGCACGCTGCCCGAGGACTTCCCCGACCGCCGGCTCATGCACATCGCGCTCGATGAAGCGGCGATGGTGGCGCGTCCGCCGTGGGGCATCGACATCCCGCTGCGTCCGTTCTTCGGCGTCATAGGGCTCGCGCCGCCCCCAGCCTGGGGCGCCATCACCAGCATCATCCCGCGAGCGCATGGCGGTAACATGGACATCAAGGAGTTGGTGCCGGGCACCATTCTCTACCTCCCGGTGTTCAACGACGGGGCGCGGTTCTCGGTGGGCGATGGCCATGCCGCGCAGGGCGATGGCGAGGTCTGTCTCACCGCCATCGAGACCTCGCTCGCGGGCACCTTCGAGCTGATCGCGCGGCCCGACCTCCATCTCGCGATGCCGCGCGCCGAGACCCCGACGCACTACATCACGATGGGCTTCGACCCCGATCTCGACGATGCCGCCAAGCAGGCGCTGCGCGACATGATCGGTATGATCACCGAGCGCACCAACCTCTCGCGCGAGGACGCCTACAGCCTATGCAGCCTGGCGGCGGACCTGCGCGTGAGCCAGCTCGTGAACGTGCACAAGGGCGTGCACGTGATGCTGCCGAAAGCCGTGCTGCACGGCTGAGACTTTAGAGTCCGAGGCGGCTCCGCGTCGCCGGGCCGACGATGCCGTCGGCGGTGAGGCCCGCGCGGCGCTGGAAGGCCTGCACCGCGTCATGGGTGGCGCTGCCGAACACGCCATCGGGTTCTACGGCGATGCCGGCGGCGGTGAGCGCGCGCTGCAGCGCCCGCACGTCCTCGCCCTGGAGGAACCGCTGGCGCAAGCGCAAGAGGTGGACCTCGGCGACCTCGGCCGAGGCGCGCACCACGCCCCCCGCCAGCACCGCTTCATCGATCGTGACCCCGCGCACGGTGAACGGCAGGGCGAGGGCCCAGCTTCCGGCCGCGAGCAGGGCTTGGAACGCCTGCATCCGGTAGACGGTCTTGCGCAGGAGCGCGTTCGAGTGCTGGCCGAGCCACGCCCGCCGCGTCTCGACATAGGCGCGTACCCAGGCCTGCTCGCCCAGCGTCGCCGCCGCGCCGTGCGTCGCGCTGCATGCATCGCGCAGGCGTTGCCACGAACCGTGGATATGGCTGTCGTAGACGACGGCCGTACCGAGCGCCGAGCGGATGCCGAGCGCCTCCGCTGAGCGCACCGCCGGCGCCCAATAGACGCGATCGAAGAACGCATCCTGCGTCCGGTGCATGACCGGATCGGCGCCCGCCTTGCGCAACGCCCAGGGCAGCGCGGCATCGTGGTCGAGCCCGAGGTCGAGATCCTCGAGTCGCGGCAGATAGGGCGCGAGCGCGGCCGCCCGGGCAGCGTCGGGTTCAGCGCAGTAGGCGCGGATCAGGAGGTAGAGGTTGCCGCTCGCCAGCGTCGTCTGCACCCGGCCATAGGTGAGATGCCCGGGGTCGTTGGCGAGCAGCGTCACCTGTGCATAGTCGCCGAGCGCGCTCCTCGTCTCGAAGACGTTGACGATCGCCTATGCCGCACCCTTTTACAGGTCCGTGAGCATCTCAGTCTTCCTCCGCGAGTCGCCGCCAGTATCGTCGACGGCAACGCGCCGCGCTCCTGGGAGCTCTCAGCGGACTATGGGCAACGCGCGCCGACGAGCGGACCGGCCGGGGGTCGCCAACACGAGTCCGGCCAGGCCGACCCCGAAGACGGCGAGCGTGGCGGGCTCGGGCACCGGCAGGAGGCCGGTGTATGAGAGGGAAAGCCAGTTGTAGGTTACGCGGTTCACGGCGTCGGTGGGGTCGAATGCGAACTCGATTCCGCCCTGGAGCGCGCCCAGCAGAACGCTCCGCGGCACCACGATCGAGTCCACGATCCCGTCCGCCGTGGCGAACAGTTCCCCGATGGGCAAGCCCTCCACCAGAATGCGCAGGCCGCCGGCGCCGCCGAGATCCCCGCTTACGTCGAGCGAGAGAATGCCGTCCGTGACCGGCTGCGCAGCGTCGGGAAACGTCAGTCTGAACACCGGAACCCTGTCGTCGAGCGGCGATTTCTCAAGCGTCAGATTGGAGAACACCTTGACGTCGCACGCGGACTCGACCTGGGGAACTACGAACGTTCTGAATCCAAGATAGGTGCCTGGACCGAACCACTGTCCGTTCTCGCTGGCGCTGAAGAACTGGAAACCGGGCGCGCAATCCACCACGGCCGGGTCCGCATGGAGGTGCCACAGGTAGAGACCACCCTCGCCGTTCGATGCCCGCGCGGTGATGGCGAAGCGGTCGCCAGCGGCCACGGGCAGTGGCGCAAAGCCATCGACCGGGACGAAGAAGGACACGGGATCCGCGAGCCCGAAGGTGGGAGCGGCGGTGGGCGCGAGGGTCGCCGTAACCAGGGCGGTCGCGTTGGCGGCCTCGGATGTCGCACCGAACGTCGGGCGGATGTCGAGGAGGATCGGCAGGAACGGTTCGTTGCCGTCGGCCTTCTGGATCTGTACGTCAAAGCGCTTCAGGAGGCCGCTCTGTCCAACTGTGAGCGTCTGAGCGGCTCTCTGATACGGCGCGCCGACACCGAACTGCTGTGTCGATTTTATCTGGAGGGCGAATCCGCCGACGGTGTGGCCGATGTTAGCGGCGACCGCGTCGAAGGCCTGGTCGATCACCGGCGCCGCGCGGGCAGACCCGGCCGCCGTCGCCAACACCATGGCGAGGACAACGCCGTTCTCGTCCGACACCGCGGCATGGATGGAAATCCGCGCATCGTGCCACCCCGCTTCCCGCGGCTGACCGAACGAGAACGGCCCGTCGATCATCAAGTTTCGCGCGCAACCGGCGTAACGGCAAGGCGAGATCGCCCTTCCGTAGTCAGCTCGTCATCTGTCCGGTGCTTGTAGCGCGTGATCTATCCGGTTTCGAATCGCTCCAAACAAGGGGCGGTGATGAGACAGACGGAGCTGCTCCAAGGACTACGAGGGATGAGGTTTGAGACGTTGGTGGCGCGCTGGCATCGAGCCAAGCGGAGGCGGCGGAGGCGCTGGGGATGAGCGAACGGTCGTTTCGGCGCCGGCGCACGCGCTGGCTCGGGGCGGCGGAAGCGGGTCTGTGCGACCGGCGGATCGGCCGGCCGTAGCCGCGTCGGGCACTGGCGCTGGCGCTCGAACAGGCTTGCTTCAGCCGATTCGCGGGTTGGGCGGGCTGTCGCCGGCCTCGGCAGAGACCCTGCCCTCAGCGTCGCGCCCACGCCGGCGCGCTGTTTCCCGGCGGTCGATTTCGTAGTCGATGCCATTCCGGGCGAGCCGCAGCTTGACCCGGCAGACCTCCTCGGCACGGCCCGGGCTGAGCCAGCCGCGGTTCACATCGCACGACACCCTTTCGGGGTCGTGCCGCTTCGGATCGCCGTAGCCCCGCCCGCGCAGGTGCGGAACACCATCCGCTCGCCCGGTCGGCAGGTTGCGATGTGGAAGCTGGGCAGGCGCTCCTCTTCGCCGTTGGCGCCCCGCTTGAGATTGAGTGCCCCGCTGCCGTCGCGACCGCCGAGCACGCCGCGCGGCGCGTTGCGATCGCCGTCGCTGCAATAGGCTACGGTCATGTCACCCGAGAGCGAGTGGTAGCTTCCCTCCCTGGCGGGGGCGCCGTTCCAGCGTCCCATCCCGATGGCATCCTGAGCGATGCGACGCGCCTCGACGAGAACCGGGTACATCGCCTCGTCGAGCGGGTCAGCGGCTCTGCCATCCAGGCGAGATCGCCCGAGCGTTAGTGGATGTCGGCTGCGGCGGCGAGCGCCGCCCGGATGTCAGCGACCGAGAACCCCGGCCGGCGTGCCGCCTCGAGCAACAGGCGCTCGCGCTTCATCACCACCGCGATCGCCGCCGGCAAGGCCGGGGCGCGCTCGTGCGGGATCACCACCGCGCCGTGGTTGTCGGCATGGATGAGGTCGCCCGGGCGGACGGTCAGGCCGTGCACCGTGACGACGCCGTCGGTCGCGACCACATGGACGTGAGCGTGGCTCGGCGCGAGCAGCCCGGCCAGCACCTGGAAGCCCGGCGCCATGGCTGCGATATCGCGCATCGCGCCGTTGGTGATGCCGCCCACGCAACCAAGCGCCTGGTGCACGGTGGTCTGAACCTCGCCCCAGAACGCGCCGGTGCCACCGGGCGTGTCGAGGTCCTGCAGCACGACGATGGCCGGCTTCGGACCCATCGCGATGTACTCGTAGTAGGCGAGCCGTTTGGCCGCGGCCTCGGCGCCGACGCCGGCGGGCGGCCGCATGCTGCGGATCGTCACCGTGCGGGCGTAGCCCACGATCGGTGGGAGCGCGGGATCACGCGCCACGAACGGCAGGGTCGTGTAGCAGCCATTGCGATGGCGGTCGTCCAGCACCTCGAGGCCGTTGCAGATCGTAGGCGTGTCGTGGCGGCGGAGCTCGTCCAAAAGCTCCGTTGGCAAGGTGGTCATGGCGTGCTCCGGGCTGCCTGCGATCGGTCGTCCCGGCCAACCATAGCGCACGGGGCGCGCTGTGCTAGCGTGTCCCGCGATGACGTCCAGACCCTTGAGCGTCGAGGTCCTGCGCGGCACGCTCGTAGAGAGCCGCCACCGGGTCGATGCCGTCGTCTGCACTGCGGAGGGGCGGCTGGTGCGGACCTGGGGCGACGCAGACCGCGTCGTGGTTCCGCGCTCGGCGGTCAAGCCGGTGCAGGCGCTGCCGCTGATCGAGAGCGGCGCGGCCGAGTGCCTGGCCGTGAGCGACGAGGAGCTCGCCATCGCCTGCGCCTCGCACGGCGGGCAACCCGCGCACGTCACGGTCGTCGAGCGCTGGCTCGCGCGCGCCGGCCTGAGCGAGGCAGACTTGGCGTGCGGCGCCCACTGGCCACTCCACCTCCCCGCGACGCACACCCTCCTTCGCGCCGGCGCGCCCGAGTCTAGCCCGCTCCTCAACAACTGCTCGGGCAAGCACGCCTTGATGCTTGCCACCGCCGTCGCGCTGGGCGAGCCCACCCGCGGCTATGAGGCGACCGAGCATCCGGTCCAACGCCGCGTCGCCGCCGCCATTGGCGCGCTATCGGGTTGCCCGGACGCGGCGCTGGGGTGGGCGGTCGATGGCTGCAACTTGCCGGCGGTGGCCTTGCCGCTCAGCGCGCTGGCGCTAGCGGCGGCTCGCCTGGCCGATCCTGCGGCCTTCGGCGCGGAACGGCGGCGGGCGATCGAGCGCATTCGCACCGCGATGACGGCGCACCCCTTCCTCGTAGCCGGCGACGACCGGCTCTGCACGACGCTGATGGTCGCGACCGCCGGGCGAGTGCTGGTGAAGACCGGGGCGGAGGGTGTCTTTCTCGCCGTCATCCCGACCAGCGGCATCGGTGTGGCGCTGAAAGTGGCGGATGGCGCGACACGGGCGGCGGAGGTCGCGTTGATGCACACGCTTCAGGTGCTCGGTGCGCTCGACGGTGTCGAGGACGAGACACTGAAGCGTTACCGCGAGATGCGGCTTCTGAACTGGAACCAGCGTCCCGTCGGCGCGGTTCGCGTTCGCTCGTCCGGATAGTCCCAGCCTCGTCCGTCCGACAGAACGAGGAATGACGGCGCTGCGCCCTGTGACTCCAGTCACAGATTGGCGCGCCTCACGCGGTTAGCGTCGTCATTAACACCAGAGTGCATCTGGGACGATGGACGCAGAAAGACAAAAGACAGGAGAGTTAACCATGCACACTTCCGCGACCAAAACAGTGCTCGCGAGTTTGACCGTGCTGAGTGTCATCGCGGTCCTGAGCACGCTGTCGATGGTCATCTACTAGGTCTCGACCCTCACGCCGTGACCGGGTGTCGCCGCCGGTCCCCGGCGGTGGTCATTTGCTGGAGGTCTGAGGCCTGGCACAGGGGAGAGGGCCGCTGGCGCGAACGGTAGCGGATCTCATCACCGCGGCCCCAACCATGCCGCTCGCTGCCGGCATCCCGAACCAGGCGGCCTTGCCCTCGCTCGAGGCATTGACCATCGCCGATCTCGCGCCCGGGCCGAGCCGCGATGAAGCGATGGCGCGCGGCTGTCTGGCGGGCCTCTGGCTGCGCCACGGCTTTCTTGATCGCGCCCACATTCTGAGCCAACGCATCGAGACAGCAGAGGGCTCCTACTGGCACGGTCTCATGCACCGCCGCGAGGGCGACTACGCCAACGCCAAGTACTGGTTCGCGCGGGTGGGCACGCATGCCATCCATCCGCCGCTCGCCGCGGCGGCGCGGAGAGAATCCGGCGCTGGCACCGTGCTCGCACGGCTCCTCGGCCCGAATGGGCAGTGGGATGCCGCGGGCTTCGTCGACCTCTGTGCCGAAGCCGTCGCCGGGGCGAGCCCGCACCTCACCTTGGCGCTGGCGCTCCAGGCGCACGAGTGGTCCCTCCTGTTCGACCATTGCCTCGAGGCGGCAGGCGCGCCCCCGACATGACACCGCCAGCGATTGCTGGTAGTGGTGGCTGACGAGGCGAAGGGGAGGGAACCGATGGCAATGCTGCTCGCGGGCGGCCTCGTGTTCGACGGCGAGGCGATGCGCGAGGGCCTCGGCGTTTTGGTCGAGGGCGGCCGCATCGCCCGCGTGCGCCCGGCGGGCGA